>JAFDJA010000125.1 GCA_019307745.1 Deltaproteobacteria bacterium
GTTCGCAAACAGTTGCATAAAGATAAAATTATGGAACAAAGGAAACTGTGGAAATAAATTTACCCTTTTAGGGTCACTTTTCATGCCACCCCTTTTAGGGGTGGTTGTTGACTTATTCTCTTTGCCTGATATCTAATAGTGTTATACCATGTCTTTTCTCAGCATCCCGGTATAGGTGAGTTGCTTAGCCCATAAACAGTTGAGATTTTTAAAAGAGTTTAGCGGCTTAAGAGGTTTAAAAGGTCAGGATCTTCTTCGTTGTTGTCCGTATACTTTTTAAAGATGATCAGTCTTAATTCAACATTAATCCCTGACCCTGCTCCTTTCTTTAATTAATGCTTCAAAAAGCAGAAATAAAAATGCCGCAATAATAAAAAAGGTGAACCTCTCCTCATACACCTTGATCTTTCCGCTCTTTAAGGTCTGAGCCTCTGTTTTTGATCTTATCCCGTCAAAATAGAGGAGATCCAGATCCAGATCTCCGGCAACTGAACGGACATACTGTCCTCCTGTTATATGGGCGATTTTTTTTAGGCTCTCCTCATCCAGCTTTGAAAGTATCAGGTTTCCCTCTTCATCCTTTCTGAATCCACCCTTGCCGTCTGTGGCAGGGATAGGTCCTCCTGAAGGATCACCCATGCCAAACACAAATACTTTTATATCCAGATCCAGAGCCTTTTGAGCAGCCTCAATGCCCTTACCCTCATTATCTTCACCATCTGTAATGAGAAGGATCACCTTGTCCGTCTCAGACTCGGGATCAAAAGCGGATATCCCCGCCTCAACCGCCGCGCCAAGGTCAGTGCCCGGCACGGGTACCAGGTCCGGATCCAAGACATCCAGAAACATCTGAAGGGCTACATAATCCAGAGTAAGGGGACACTGTACAAACGCGGCACCTGAAAAGGCAACAAGTCCTACGCGGTCACCCTGCACCACTCGCAGAAAATCAAGAATCTCACGACGGGCTCTTTCCAGCCTGTCAGGGTTTATATCTTCAACAAGCATGCTGGGTGAGACATCCACTAGAATCATTATATCCACACCCTTTTGGCTTACTTCCTGATAATGGCTGCCCCATCTTGGACCTGCAAGTCCTACGATCATCAGCCCAAGGCTGATAAGCAAAAATACCGCTTTCAGGCCCCTTCTCCTTTTATGGTACTTTCCAGTAAGCCTTTCAAGAAGATCCGGATCAGCCACACGATCCAGTGCTCGTATCTTTTTCCTGCCATAAATGGCAAACATCATGCCAATCACAGGAAGTAACCATAAAAAGTTGAGTATCCAGAGTCGCGCGAACATCATGGTATAACCCTTAAGACTGTGGTCTTGAGAAAAAGTTCCAAAAAAAACAGGAGGATTGTGGAAATAAGAAAGAAATAATACAGCTCTTTAAAATGAAAAAACACCTTTACCTTGACCTCAGTCTTTTCTTCCTTGTCAATCATATCATAGATCTCTGCCAACTTCTCGCTGTCGGCCGCCCGAAAATATTTTCCTCCACCAATATCTGCAATCTTTATAAGGGCCTCTTCATCAAACTCCACATTCTGATTAACGATCCTTGTGCCAAAGATGGTATTCATCTTAAAAGGAGCTGGTCCTGTGCCGCCCACACCGATTGTATAGATCTTCACTCCCAGTGCTGCCACTGCCTCAGAAGCCTTTTCGGGAGTAATATCCCCTGCATTACTTTTGCCGTCAGTAAGAAGTATAAGAATTTTGGACTTGGCATCCAGGTCCTTGAGCCTCTTGCCGGCAATGGCAATGGCTGAGCCAATTGCTGTACTGCCACCAGCCATACCTATCTCCATCCTGTTCACAAGGTCCAGGAGAAGCCCCTTGTCAAGGGTAAGAGGGGACTGGGTAAATGCCTGTTCCCCAAACACAACAAGTCCTATTCTGTCCATCTCCCGTTTTATGATAAAATCAGTCACCACCTTTTTCACGGCAGTAAGCCTTGTCACTGGATTGTTATTCAACTGAAAGTCCAGGGCAGCCATGGACTCCGAGGTGTCCAGACTGAGCATAATGTCTACACCGGGCGACTTGATCTCTCTTGAGACATTGTACATCTGAGGTCTTGCTGCTGCCAGCACAAGCAGGATAAGGCAACATGCCCGTAAAAAGATAGATAAGTGTGCTATAAGGCGATTCCCGCTTCCTGAGATGCGAATGAGCTGAGATGCGGACGAAAAGGTTAGGCCCGACCTCTTTCTTTTCAGGGCAAAGAAAAGCCATATAATCACAGGAATAACCAGGAACAGAAGAACAGGATATGCAAACCTGAACATCATTTTTTATCCCTCCTTCGATCATCTCCTGAATCCTCAGTTACTGGTGCAGTTTCCTGTATATAGGAAAGTGCGCGCCTTACCTCTTCCTCTTTTTTTGCAGTTGTCGTGAAGTCATTTGCAAATTTTATAAGGTCCGCCTGCCTTAAAAGGGAAAGGAGATCTCTGTCCCTGTCCTCCGCGATATGTGAAGCAATTTCCTCAGTTGTAAACTCTGCAGCAGGAAAGCCCCTTAGGGCCTCAAGGTATTGTCTGAGGATCTCTGAAAATCTAAAGTAAAAGGGCTTTATATTGCCTGTCTCAACCAGTTGTTGCGCCTCAAGTTCGTGAATCTCCCTTTTGGCACGCAAATAATATGGTTCTGTATATATATTCCCTCCCTTTTTGCGTCCCCGAATCCTGAACCACCAGAACAGAATTAGGCCAATCAGGAGAAGAGCCAGCAGAACAATCACCCATGGTTGAAGCTTCCACCATAGGGAGGCTGTGGGAACAATGGTCTGAATGGGTTTGAGCTGAGCCTCTTCCGGTTTTTCACCCAGGTTGGAAAGGACGGAAACAGAAACCGGTCCGGTAGAAAGGAGCCGTTCCACCCCATCCTTATCCAGATATTCAAGGGCCAGTTCCCCTGTCTGCCATGATTCAAGCCTGTCTATCAACAAACGTATAGTAATCCTGCCCGGGGTCTCCAGCTTGTCAAGCACTGTCAGCTCTTCCAGTCCCTTGCTCTGAGGAGAGCTGAGAAGAGTTGTGCCTTCCGGAAGAGTATATTTTAGGGTCAGCACAACAATAGAGCCTATGGCTGCTGAGTTTCTGTCAATGGAGGCAATCAAATTTGATGCAGAGGAAGGAAGGTCCTGCTGCGCGAATGCTGGCATTGAAAAGGAGATAAGGCATAGGGCAGTTAACAGAGGAGAGACAAGAAAAGTAAGAGGTGTGAAGGGAAAATTATGAAAGAAAAAACCTTCCTTTACTATTGCTTTCTGTCTCGTCAATGCTATATCCTTTTTTCCAGATTCCAAGTTCCCAATCCCTTCTTCACCATTAAACCCTTATCTCTGCCTCTTGCTTCTCTGGTCAAAAAGCCTGGCCAAGGGCTCTACAACAGGGCCGTTTGTATAGAGCTTCGTTGAATCCACGTTCAACCTCCGGAACATATCAGTAAGCCAGGCATCTTGTTCTGTCCTTTCCAGTTGATATCTTCTTCTAAGGGATTTACTGCTGGTGTTGACCAGGGATACCTGGCCTGTCTCCGGATCTTTCACACTCATTAGCCCTACATCAGGCAGTTCATCCTCTGCAGGGTCAGCCACGCGAAGGACGGTAAGGTCATGTTTCTTTGCGGTCAATCTCAAGGACCTGTCAAATCCGGTATCCATACAATCTGAGACAAGAAAAACTATAGCGTGTCGTTTTACAGCCTTGTTTAAAAATGAAAATGCCCCCTCCATATTAGTCTTTAGGTCATCAGGTTCGTATGTAAAGATCTCCCTAATAAGCCGCCATACATGGGACACACCTTTTTGGGGAGGGATGTATCTCTCAACTTTTGAGCTGAACAGGATTGCCCCCACCTTGTCATTGGTACGGATAGCAAGAAATGCCAGCATTCCCGCCACCTCTGCAAGGAGTTCCCTCTTGAATCTCCGTCTGGTGCCAAACAGATGGGACCCCGACAGGTCAAGCATGAGTATTACCGTCTGCTCCCTTTCCTCATGAAAGACCTTTACAAAGGGGTGACCGAATCTGGCAGACACATTCCAGTCAATTGACCGGATATCATCTCCTGGCTGGTATTCCCGAACTTCGGCAAACTCCATACCCTGACCCTTGAAGGCACTGACATACTGGCCTGCAAACAGGTCATTTGCCATTCGCTTGGTCTTAAAATGGAATGTCTGTATCTTTTTGAGCAGCTCCGCAGAGAGCATATCAGGGAACCTCAATCCTTTCCAGAACAGTATTTATCAGGTCATCAGAGGACTTACCGTCTGCCTCCGCCTCATAACTTAGGATTATCCTGTGCCTCAGGACATCAGGGGCCATGGACTTTACATCCTGTGGTGTGACATATCCTCGTCCTGCCAGAAAGGCATGTGCCTTTGCAGCCTGGCCCAGCCAGATGGATGCCCTTGGAGATGCGCCATAGCTGATCATTGAACCCAGATCCAGACCGAACGCCTCAGGATCTCTTGTGGCCCTGACAATACTTACTATGTAATCAACAATTTTTTCCTCCATATGTATGATACTCATACTCTCCCTGGCAGAATCAATAGCTGAGACCTCCACAACACCGCCTGCGCTTTCAGTAGCGCCACTGTAGACCCTCTCCATGATTTCCTTTTCCTCAGCGGCTGTTGGGTAATCCACAGTGATTTTCAGCATAAATCGATCGACCTGAGCCTCTGGCAGGGGATAGGTCCCCTCCTGCTCTATGGGATTCTGTGTGGCGAGGACCAGAAACGGACGAGCCAGATTAAAGGTCTCCGCCCCTATGGTTACCTGGCGCTCCTGCATTGCCTCCAGGAGGGCGCTCTGCACCTTGGCTGGCGCCCTGTTGATCTCATCGGCAAGGATAATATTATTAAATATTGGCCCCTTTTTGATTTCAAATGTGGCACTGTCTGGCCGGTATATCTGCGTGCCGAGTATGTCAGCAGGAAGCAGGTCAGGTGTAAACTGGATCCTCTGAAAGGATGTCATTATTGCAGATGCCAGTGTTTTGACCGCGGTGGTCTTGGCAAGGCCGGGAAGGCCCTCAAGGAGTATATGTCCCTCACAGAGAAGTCCTACCAGCATTCTTTCCACCAGATTCCTTTGGCCGACCACAACCTTTTCTATCTCAGCCATGATCTGCTTTAGGACAACACCATCTTTTTCCACCTTATGAGTAATTTCCTGAATATCCATATTAGACCTTTTCCTTCTCATCTGAAGCTTAATAATTATAGCTATATTATTCCTGTCCTGGGGGCCCCAAGTCGAGGAACGCAGAATATTAACTAAACAGGACGTGTTAGTCAACTGCCATCTTTCCGGCTGCCAAACTTAACCGGCTGATATGATTGCCTATAAACACGTTTTAGGGGGAAATTAATCATACCTTAAAAGATGTCAAGTTTGGAAATAAGTTTCATCAAATTAGGTTGCATACTTTCTAGTTAAACTATATACAACATGATATTACTATTTACACCAGACTCCTATTCTTAGGTTATGATTTGTGTTTGTAATCAATACCCAAAACAGTTATTATCAAATTCAAAGTTATGGCAAGATATCCAAAGTTCGGTTCATCTAATATTTGCCCTACTCAGCCTGTGTAAACCGTTCCTGATTATTGAAAATAGTTGTGACTTGTATTACAATCCCTCCGTAACCAGGTTTTGATTAGGCTCTTGTGGCGACAAAGTAAGAAGCGTTTACCTTTAAGAGGCAATGGCTACCCACAATATCTGGTAACCGCTAAATAATTATGGAACTTGTTTCTTTTATCAGCGTTGAAAATGATCCCCCAGATCTGATCTTATCATTTGCTATTTGGTAAACAGAATTGGAAGACATTAGAAGTCTAATCCTGATGTGAATCCCAAAATACGAAGTCCTACTCGATGAGTCCGAGCGTGGAGTAAAAGTTTCCGACGAAGCATGGCTGAATGATGAAGATGACATGTTAAGGAAGGTTGAATTTGGAGATGATTTTGTTAAGGTCATTAGCAGCCATCATCATTTCGACTTAGATTTGAGGAAGGTTGATAAGGAGGAGATTGATCAAGCAAAGAACATTCTGAAAAGAATGAACTTTGACAATCGCTTTGAGTTGCGAATCATTTGATAATGGCATAAGATGAGTGACCTATTGACACCGTTATGATTTAGCCTACTGTTTATTGGAATAAATACATGTGCTGAAATTATTTGAGATTTGTAAAAGAATCCTTTAACAGAAGACGATGTAACTATAGTTTCGACTTTATCAAGTAAACATAACTCGCCCAAGCACTATTTTATACCCTCTAATAAAAGGCCTGCCTTTTGCGATGAAAATGTCTCATAATAGATTTTCAGAATTATCATGCTGATGCATAATATCATAATTAGCAGAAAAAACGCAGTTTCTACATTTTTGGAGTATATGCATTTCATCTGGACGCACTTTAATAGCCTGATATTGTTTTAAGTTGTCATGTTCTTGCCTTTTACCATGTAATTTGATAAAAGTGTCTCAGATTAATGAAAGGCACAAAAACGTGCTGCATTATAATATTAATGTTATAGAAAATCATGCATATCCGAATAGCAACAAGTCTGGATCGCGACGATGTCCGCGAGGTCCACTTATGCGCCTTCCCTAAAGGAGAGAGGGAGATTGTCTCAAAACTCGCTGTCAATCTGCTATTCGAAGAAACAACTCCTCAAACAATCTCCTTGGTGGTTGAAACCGGAGTTGCTGTAGTTGGCCATGTAGCCTTTAGTCCTGTGGCAATCGATAACAATGAGAATTGGCAGGGCTATATTTTGGCACCACTTGGCGTAAAACCCGATTATCAAAACTGTCGCATTGGCTCCAAACTTATAGATCGTGGCATGCAACAGTTATTAAAACTGGGGGTAAATATCCTCTTTGTTTACGGCGATTCCAAGTATTACAGCAGGTTTGATTTCAGAGCTGATGTTGCTGATCAATACACCCCACCTTACAAGCTTCAATATCCTTTTGGGTGGCAGGCCATCGCCCTAAATGATACCAATATTGCAAAATCATCTATCAAAATAGCTTGCGTCAATTCTTTATGCGACCCAGAACTATGGTAATCAGGCTGCTAACAAGGCGGTGCAGCGGATGCCTGTGGCGCCGATGGCCTTTGGCGTTACACTACTGCTGAAGCTGTCGAAAAAGTCCAATAGTCTTAAAAATTGTTTAAAAAAAGGGTGTTAAACCGGTGTCCTTTGTCCTGATCGTCGATTGGGGGCTAAATTAAAAAAGCCATTTTTTTATCATTTTTTTGTTTCTACCTTTTTCGGCAGTCTCAAAGGAATAAATCTACCAAGAAGGAAGGAACTAAATGAACTGATATATCATTATTGCAGGTTTGATCGCGAGTGCCACTACGGTTGGCCATTTTGCAGTTGGTAGCAAAGACTTTCTTAAGCCAATGCTTGGGGCTTCATTTGATCCAATTCCCAAGAAAGTGATGCATTGTGTTTTCCATTACGTTTCAACCTATTTGATCCTTTCTGCGGTCACGCTGCTATTAATCGGTTTGAATACCTGTTCTGGTGCCGGATCTGTTGCTGTGACCAAATTTATTGCGGCTAATTATGTCGTATTTGCAGTTTGGCAAATAGTGCTTGCGATTGCATCTGACATTCCAAATGGAATATTTAAATTGTTTCAGTGGATATTTTTTGTCTTAATTGCTCTTTTTTCATTTCTTGGAACAGGTTTATGATCCGTAATCGGGTCTCCTAAATCGGGTGATCTAGATGTAACGTATAGCTGCTATAAGTCATAATCCAATCTGGCAAGGAGTCGTAAATTACTTCAATACTGGACCATTTGAAAACTGGAAATTCAACACCCTGTGGATTTTTTCTGTTAATGTGAGTATTCTATGGATTTAGAACATAAAGGACTGGTTCTTGAAGGCGGAGGTCTCCGTGGGGTTTTTACGTCGGGCGTACTCCGCTTTTTTATGGATAAAGGGGTTTTCTTCCCATATGTGATTGGCGTTTCCATGGGGGCATGTAATGCAGCTAACTATGTCTCCCGCCAGCCAGAGAGAAACCGGATAGTTAATATTCGTTATGTCAATGATTCCCGGTACATCAGCCATTTTCGTCTATTTTTTCAAGGCGAACTATTTGGTATGAAGTTCATTTTTGATACGATTCCACGTTCTTTAGTCCCATTCGATTTTAAAACCTTTATGGAGAATGAGGTAAAATGTATTGCTACAGTTACCGACTGTGAGACAGGAAAACCGCTTTATTATGAAAAGAATGAACTTGGTGAGGATTATCTGAAGGTCCTACAAGCTTCGTGCAGCTTGCCGTTTATAGCAAAACCAGTTCATTATAAAGGACGAATCCTGATGGATGGGGGTTTATCTGATTCGGTTCCGATCCGTAAGAGTATTGATGACGGTAACACTAAAAATGTTCTTGTTCTTACCCGACCGAAAGGCTACAGGAAAAAACAACCGCTTTTTATGCAATTCGCACTTAAGTTATATCCCCGATATAAGGGCTTATGCGAAGCTCTCACTAGTCGGCATACCAGATATAACGAGACGATGGAGTTTATCGATCAACTTGAAAAGCGGGGTGAGGTTTTCGTAATCCGACCACGGGTAGCTTTAAATGTTGGTCGGACTGAACGGAAAAAAGACAAGCTCTATGCAGCCTATGATCAGGGATATAGTGATGCTTGCGCCTGTTATGCGGCACTAGACGCCTATTTGAATTCGAATTTATAACTAATGCAGTTAATATATTTGCAAGTTATAAGGCAACAATATTCTATTAATAATCAATCCTATAAAAACCCTCTTTGTTGGCTATTAGGTCGAAAAAAGGCACCCTAAACAAGATAAACTGTCGCCTGTACCTTCACTTGAATAATATAAGACCTGTTATCTTGCTTTCATCTCTATGATGTGGTCAAGTAAAAGTAGACACCTTGTTAAGCGGCCAATGGTAAAACAATTTCTTTCTCAAAATCATTGGGACTTTTATATCCGATAAATGAGTGAAGCCTACGACTG
>JAFDJA010000240.1 GCA_019307745.1 Deltaproteobacteria bacterium
GCTACCTTCGCCCTTGTGGTGACTCCATTCAAACATGTTCACGCGGAAACTCCTCGTTATGGCGGAGTGTTAAAGCTGATCTATCCAAGGTCGCCCAGATCTATCGGCTGGCCATCTGGTATCGCTGGCATCGAGATCACATCTGTTGTGCCCTGTCTGGAAACGCTCGTGAGAGTGGATAAAAATGGTCTGCCTGCACCTCTACTTGCCACGCACTGGGAATATTCCCCTGACCTTAAGTCTCTTACCTTCACCCTTAGGAAAGGTGTCAAGTTCCACGATGATACGGATTTTAACGCAGAGGCGGTAAAATTAAACCTGGAGGAACGAAAAAACGGCTTATATGGGTCAAAAATAAAATCCATCACATCAATAGATGTTATTGACCAGTATACAGTTCGGCTCAATCTCACGGAATTCAATAACGGTTTTATAGAAGTTTTTTCGGCTCATAATGGCCTGATGATATCACCAAAAGGCATTGAGAAAGCCAAGACCAGGCGAGGTAAAGGATGGGTAAAAAAGAACCCGGTAGGGACAGGCCCATTTACATTTGTGAAATTTGGACGAGACGTAATTCTGCAATACAAGAAGTTTAATGGATATTGGGGTAAGGGAAGGCCATATCTTGATGGTATAGATATTTATTTTAATCAAAATCCAGTGGCCGCAATGAAATCACTGACGGATGGAGAGGCTCATGTAATGAGAAAGATATCCGGCAGACAGGCACTCAAGTTAAGGGAAAATGGCTTTCTCATTATTGACTATCCTACGGGGATAAAGTCGATCGCCTTAGATACCGCAAATCCCGCGTCCGTCTATACTGATAAACGGGTGCGAGAGGCGATAGAGTATGCCATTAACAGAAAGGAGATAGTTGACGTCTTGGGACACGGCTTTTGGCATGCCGTTAATCAGTATTCTCCCAGGAACAGCAATGGTTTTAATCCTGATTTTATTGGCCGCCCCTATAGTCCGAACGAGGCAAAACAACTCCTGGCGGAGGCAGGATATCCTGTTGGATTTAAGACCAGAATCATCGCAAGCAGGAACATAATTTCTACCGATACTTTTGCTGAAATAATAGAAGACCTCCTGAGAGCGGGCATTCATGCTGAGCCTTATATTGTAGGTGCGGGAAAATATTTTGAATTACAGATTTCGGGCTGGAAAAACTCTCTCATGGTCTTTTCTCATAATATGCCCATAAACATTACCAACCAACTGAATATCCTTTTTAAATCAGACTCCCGGCAACTACCAAGCGTGAAGAGATCACTTGAATTAGAAGAAATCCTGAAAAATGCCAGGACAACACCTGATTACGCAACTCAAAAAGCCCTGACTCAAAAGGCGGTGAGGATGATTTCAGAGTCATCTATGGTAATCCCCCTTTGGTCATATAACTCGATTATAGCAACTCATCCGTCTGTTCACGATCTGGGATTTGGTGACTCTAATGGCGGGCTCTGGACCCCGGATAGGGCCTGGTTAAACGAGTAAAGAGGCACAATCCCACAAGGCGCATAGGTGTCATTTTAAGAGAAACAAAAGCAATTATTGGCATGGCTTAGATAACTTGACGCCCATGCTCAAGGCGGGACAGATGGCCTTTTTACGAAGCCGTCAGGGTTTGTACCAATCCATATTAAATGGATTAAGGGTGCTAACCCTGAGATAAGTACCCATAGGCATATATACGGGCAGCATCTCCGCCATGGTCCTTCTCTTATCAACTGGCCCCATGCCCCTTCCTCTCTCCAACGCCCATTCCATCCACACCCATTTATTATCACTCTCTCTCTGGTACGCGACACAGGCATGCCAGCCATTGGGCATCTTTATGGGCGCATACATCCTCAATCTTTCAGATGGAACCCCTGCTGTCACTGACAGAGATATCAACAGTATAGCGCCGTCCTCGCAATCTCCCTTGCGCCTTTGCAATGTTTCCATGGGAAGGGTCCAGCGATCATTCATATTGAACTGCTTCTTATCGCTACTGTATCTTATATTTCTTATCACCCACTGTTCCAGCTTGAACATCTTCAGGTCATTTGAGTATCTTTGTCTTACGATTTTTTTAACCAGCCTATCAATCGTCGTCTCAGCCATTGAAACATTGGCTCCAAACAGAATAAATATCGAGATTAAGTAAATAATTATCTTTTTCATGTCCTGACTATTCTTTCTATAAAATAGCAAATAATCCGCATCCACCAAAGATTTCCCACAGAGCGGGGAGAAAGACACGGCTTTCTCCTCAACGCATTGGAGTGTGATAAAGAGGCTCTGTCTGTCTCTTCAAGGCGATATCTCTTTAGAGATACCACTGACTATTATTCTCTTTAAGCCCATATTGCCATGTAATTTATTCAACTTTAGGGTCTACTCTAACCCTATTCCATGCACTCAAGGCAGCATCCAACTCCTCCCGGGAATCTCGAAGCAATTGAAAAGAGAAGGACCGTCACCTATTCCCTGTGTTTGCTGCCCCGCTCACCGGCTATCGTAATACCAAGAGGCCTCAGCCATTGGTCAGGGTCGGTTTCAGGTATTACGGGAAGCAACAGATGTGATCGATATTTCGCATCCCGATAGAATTTATACTCGATCACACTGGCATTAGGAAGAGGGCCGATCGAAGTAACCTTTGACCACAGGGATTCGTGATATACGTTATAATCCATGGTCGTAAGCTCCAGTTCCAGCTTATGACCCGGTTGAAAGACCATCGACTTGGCACTGAACTCAATCACATACTCCGTAATCTCGCCCGGCTTAACCGGCACCTCTTTAGTATGATCGTGGACCGGAATCCCGGGCCTAGATTTTTCCGGGATCAGGGTCCGGTGTGACGCCTTAAGATATCCCGCTGAGACAGGCTGTCTGGCTCCACCAGGGCCCACATCGTATAGCTTGCCCATGAAGTTCGCATCTTCCGCATGAATCGAGGCATACAGACGGAACTCGAGCGGCTCGTCGATTTCCATAGGTTAGCTTAAGGGCGCGGTCGTATAGGTAACTGACGGCACCTCTTTTGATATCATTGGTGGTATATGGACCGAGACGTCCGGAGGAACGTCTTCTTTTTCTTCCGGATCGGTTGACCACCTTCCCGAACTTCTCATGTACAGCTTTGTCCATTTTGTCCTTGCAAGAGGCCACTCATTCTCATAGCGAAATCTGTTTGCGC
>JAFDJA010000241.1 GCA_019307745.1 Deltaproteobacteria bacterium
TACCTTTATGTACTCTTTTTTATGGAGATAGTACCGCTCCCTGGAAGGGGTACTGTATTTAACCGGCGCCACAGAGGCTATCTGAATCAGGTCTGTCTGTGAAGGGCTGTCTCCGGGAACAAAAGAAAAGTTACCAGTTAATGAAGAGGATTCCCATGGCACCTGCTGATCTTCAGAGCCAACCATCACATCAATCCTTACCCGCTTGAACATCTCTTCCAGGCTCAATCCTGGGACATGCATATATTTTAACAGATTTGATGTATACAGCCCATTTCTGCCTTTACCATCCTTGGCAACAGACCCGGGAGCAGTGGAATAAGCAAGAATGGAGCCAGTGGGGGCATCCATCTTTACGAGCCCCCTGTTCGCGGACCTGAAGCTGGATTTAAAGGGATTATTACGACACGCGTCAAGGATGATAATATTCAACCGGTTGTCTGCTGCCTCCATTGATCTCAGCACACTGGATACCTTTAGACATTCATCCTCTATCTCATACTCATTTTCTATGTCTGCTTCCAAAGGGACAAGATAGTTTTCTCCATCCACCTGCAGTCCATGCCCGGCATAAAAGAACAGCCCAACACCGCCCTGCTTGATCATGTCCCCGAATTCCCTTACCGCGTCTCTCATCTCAGTCCTGCTGCAGTTGATCTCCATAAGGACTTTAAATCCGCACTCTTTCATGGTTGCGGCCATGTCCTTTGCGTCATTCACTGAATTTTCAAGCGGCCCGTTTTTATAATCCCCATTTCCTATTACTAGAGAAAAACGTTTTTCCTTATTTGCAAGAGAGATGCCCCGTTCCGCAGCCAGACCAGGGATTGAAATAAACACAAAAAAGATGATGCTCAATATTGTAAAAAGGATGTCTTTTCTGATCATGCCTTATCTCCTGATATATAAAAATCTGTTTTAAAATGGTCTAAGGGTAAAGGCTGAATATTGTCCTCATCAGGCTCACGTGAGTGGGGTCCAGATAGGAAATCAGGACAAAGGCCATGCCTGAATCAGTGGATATATTCTGAAAAAATCCCTCAAATGCCTCCAGTTCACCTGCGGAAGCGCCTAAAAAGTGACCAATTCTGCCGTTGACTCCCGATGCTGATATTGAAAATTCAGGTAATAAGCAATGCCTTATCATCTGTTATACTACTGCCTCGGATAAATCCTCATCGCCGGAAACATCTTTCAGCACAATCACGCTTTCAATAATCATCCAGATCTCAAGCACAAATACCGACAGCCCTATGCAGAAAAGCAGCCATTTGGAGGTGCTATAGAATTCCTGGATATTGATAATCATGGCCCAACCGGTCATGAAAATCATAAAGACCATGGGAATAGCTGTATAAACTGCGCTGACCTTGAGACGCACCAGGTAGATGGTAATGACAAGAAGAGCCAATCCTGCCAGAAGCTGATTCGTGCATCCGAACAGGGGCCAGAGGGTAAGGGCGCCTTGCCCACTTCCGTTGTAAAAAGCTAGTATCAGGGCAGTCCCAACCGCGATAAGTGTAGCCGGGTGTTTTTTGGCAATCGCCGGTGCTTTCCACGCCGTCCCCAGTTCGGCGACAATGTAGCGTTGCAGCCTGGTAGCTGTATCCAGGGTTGTGGCAGCAAAGGATGCCACGAACACACCCATGATAGTTAGAGTTATATTGTGAGGGATACCGTATGACTCTATCATGTTGGCACTGCCCACCACAAAACCGTTGATCTTTGAACCGAGGCCTGCTGCCGCGCCCCAGCTTGCATAATGCTGACTAAAGGCTGCTATACCTGTAAAGGTTTCTCCGTCTTTAGTAAGGCCCAAAGCCAGGCCGGCACCGCAGGCAACTAGAACAAACGTTGCCAGCATACCTTCCATGAGCATCCCGCCAAAGCCGATAGTCAGCGAACTGGTCTCGGCGTCACACTGTTTGGACGAGGTGCCTGAGGATACCAGTGAGTGGAACCCGGAGATGGCACCGCACGCAATTACTACAAAAATCATTGGCCAGACAGGTGGTGCTCCTTCAGGAGAAAAATTAACAGCCGGCGCCACCATGGCGGGATGGGCAATAATAACGCCAAGAGCAAGAAGTCCGAGTGCTATAAAAAGCTGGTGGGAATTAATATAATCCCTTGGCTGCAGCAAGATCTGAACCGGAAGAGTGGAGGCTATATAGGCATAGACGAGTAAAATAATCACCCACAGGCCTACGGGGCTTATACCAAACAATTCGGGCATCTTAATAGGCGCATAAGCTCCAATTACCACGGTGACATACATTATTATCACGGCGATGATACTCATGGGAAAATGTGAAGCACCCTTTTTGTAAATCATATAGCCCAACCAGATGGCAATGGGAATCTCACAAAAGACAGGGAAGACCGACTGAGGAAACATATTAAAAACAACCGCAATGACAACACCAAAAATGGCCACCACAATCCAAAGCTCAAAGAATATAATAATAAGGAAAAGTGTGCGAACCCGGCTATTAATAATATCCGAAGCAACATCCCCGATTGAACGGCCTTGGTTTCTGAGCGAGACCACCATGGCTCCAAAATCATGTACTGCTCCCATAAAAATAGAGCCGATAAGTATCCAGAGAAGAGCCGGTACCCATCCCCATATGATGGCGATGGCCGGCCCGACAATGGGACCGGTTCCAGCTATGGAAGTAAAATGATGTCCGAAAAGAATAGGCTTTTGGGTGGGGATAAAATCTTTGTCATCCCGAAGTTCTTCGCTGGGACAGACTGAGTCAGGATTCAATTTGAAAATCTTGCGGCCCAGATATTTGCCGTAGGTGTGATATGCAATTACATAAAGAATAGCCGCGCCTATAGCCAAAACCAATGAATTCATGACTGTACCTCCTTTTGGTGTTCATATGGTAAAATCAGCTAATTCTATTAAAATAATGCTTGAATCCTAAGCTTTTTAAAAAAATACTACCAGCTTGACATTGTGTCAACTCAATTAAATGGCACGTGAAAAAGCCCCTTTTCACACGGATGCATGAAGCGATATGGTTTAAGTCAATAACCGATAAGAAACCTGCTAAATCCAAATAAATTACTGTGTAACCATTTTAATATATTGCTTTTTCTAATACTCTTCAATATTGTTTCTGCAAGATTCCCGTATTAAATGGGAATATATATTCTTGTCTCTTTGAGATAGACCGATATT
>JAFDJA010000126.1 GCA_019307745.1 Deltaproteobacteria bacterium
GCGTGCGCCGAATTCAAACGGCTGGAGGATGAACTTGTCTATTCCAGGACTCGGGCCCTGCTGCTCCTGGAGGCCATGCGATGCTTTTACCTTGCCCTTGGTGCATTTGCTCTCGTCGCCCTGGTTTCACTACTGGGGGCGGGATTTGCCTCATCCAGACTTCCGTGGGCGGGCAATGTGCTGTTGATTTTTTCCGTCATTGTCGGCGCTACGGCCGTTGGAGGCCTTGTTTATGGGGCATCATTGTTGTTACATGAAACCCATATTGTGGTTGGCGTCATCAAAAAACGTATCGATGACATCAAAGGCCCCGTGGGGGGCAATAAGTAGGAACGCGCCTGTTCAAATCCTCCTGCGCTGATTCCCCCTGGAAGTCTACAAGAGGAAGGATCGCTAAAGTCCCATGATCCAAAACATTTTGGATTATGGGATGCTTAGCCATAGCTTTGCCGATCAACCGTTTACCTGCGGCGGGAGGAATTACAAATTGTTTTAGTGTCATAGTATTTTCCTTTTACAAGTCGAACATTCAGGTTAACCGGCATAAATGCAGCGCAGCTTAATTTGCGTCCGGATCGAACCATGTAGTTATGAGTTCATATTTAATCACCGCATTAAGTCTTCCAATGCCTTTAAAAGGCGATTTATATCATGATTATTAACATGTAAATGTGGCGCGAACCTGAGCGCATTGCCTCTTTGGCTTATGTAAACATTCCTTTTTGCTAGCTCAGATACCAAATTGCCTCTGAAGCGTTCGGGGAATAAAGCACCGAGCATATGCGGACAACGTTGTGACTCACTCGGCAAATGAAATCCTAACTGCTCAAGATGCAAGCCAATTTGTTTGTTAACAATGGCAAGTGACTTTGAAATCCTTTTCACTCCCCAAGCCTTGATTTGTTCAAGTGCTGCAATTACACCCGGCAGAATTGTGGGTGTACATTTTTCACCTACATCAAATCGACGTGCACCAGGCATATAAGCGTCTGAATATTTGACTAATTCCGCGAAATTTTCTGCGTTGTCACGTGCAAGCCATGTTTCCTCAAGTGGTCGAGCATTACGCCATTGTTCAGACACATAAAGCAAACTGAACCCATATGGACATAATAGCCATTTATAGCCAGCCGCAACAAGAAAATCGGGCTGTATGTTTTCAATAGAAAAAGGCATGGCGGCGAGCGTCTGCGTCCCATCTACTACCAAAATTGCGTTAATATCTCGACACGCCTTACCGATTGGGAGTAAATCAATATATGAACCGTTTGTCCAATGGCATGTTGACACAGCAACCACCTTCACACCACTAACAATTCTATCTAATATTCCCTGAGTCCAATTACCATCTTTGGGCTCCGGGACAGTAGAAATTTCCGCACATGTTTCCTGTGCAGTTCGCTTCCATGGCAATATATTGCTTGGAAATTCCTCGGCAATGACCAATATCTGATCTCCAGATTGCAGCCGCGGCTCAATAGCGCGCGCGGCAGTGCTTATTCCGTAGCTGGCTGCCGGAATTACTGCGAACCCATCGCTATCGCCGCCAAAAATGGCTGAAGATAACGAACGAATAGTCTCAGCATCGTCAAAGAAGCTATCCGGAGTGCGTTCCCAAGGATGATTTTTTGTATTTACGCCATTGTGCAGCCGATTTCTTGACGCATTTAATTGTGGTGAATAATACGCACAATTGAAGTACGCAACTTCGTCAGGAATATCGAACAATTGCCTTTGTGAGATTAGAGAATCCATTACTCTCCTTTTTTGCTCATTACGACCTGCACTTCACCTGTGGGCCCGCGAAACGACCTGACAGATGGAACCGCGTGTTATGTTCCGATCTTTCTATTGCTATTCCACAGCCGATCGTATGCCTTCCTAATTTGTAGAGCTGCCTGGTCGAGTTCCTATTATTTCCATTCCAAATCCATAAGCAATTCCAGTTCTGACATTTCAATAAGATGATTTACAACATTCTTTTTTGTCAACTCCATCCTTTGAGTTCCATCAATTCCCGAGTCAGAGAAATTTTTGAAAATTCCAATAAGGTCGGTGGAAGATTTATCTTAAAAAATTCTGTTAGCTCATCTTTTCGTGGGAGATAATTAGAATCTATGAAGATTTGAAACCTTGGATCCCAATTGTGATTCATACTGGTTTCATTATCATATCCTAAAACATCTTGATCCATATCCGATAAAACAAGCAGAATAACGTAAATCGGAATTTTCGAAAAAGAGTTCGACAGCGTATCCCTTCTTATTCATTTATTGCTGAACATTAATATTGTACTGCTGTACGTTTTTATGTGTTTTCATGAACTTAAGACACTTTTATCAAAATAATGATCAAAAGACAATAATATGATTAACTGAAATAATACCACAGTCAGCTCATTTCTCAACCTCCTATAAGTTGTACTTATGAGTTGAATTCAGGCTTTAATATATGACCAAATCTTTGATTAAAAGATAATGGCTTAAGGCCGTAATCAAAGGTTTGATCACCCCATACTAGCATCAGGAGTAACCCCCTACACTAGACTTGATACCTCTTTTCTTACGAATGCCCATAAATGGATCGGTCGGCCTGTCTGCCGTTCACCAATCTGCCTGTCTTGTCCACCGAAACTCCTTTTAGCGAAGGCGGGTTTGACTGGTCAGCCTGTAGGCTGGTTTGCTGCTTGTTGTCTGTTGGCCGTTTTTAGTTTGGTGGATTAAGAGGCGGGGAGCGAGATGCGGGGTATGCTTATGTGAGGGTTAAAGGCTGTCCATGGTTTACACCTTTAGGTTTTTATTGTATGAATGTTGCTCAACAGTCGGCTGTATAGGGCGGGACACCGCTTATCTTTTTTATGGGGCAGGATTTTTATGAACACTGATACAAGGCCAGAAATTTTTTTTCATGTGGGCCTGGAAAGGACAGCCACCACCTTTTTTCAGAAAAAGGTTTTTCCCAGGCTTAAGGGAATCTGCTATATCAAGAGACGGGATCATAAGAGGTTCAGAAAGATTATAGCAAAAACAGACCATAATAAGTATCTGCTCTCCTATGAGTTTTTTTCCATTGCAACAACAAAACTCACAGAATTCGCAAGGGATTATCCTGACGTAAAGATAATTATTGTGCTGAGGAGGCAGGATTCTCTAATAGCCTCCCATTACAAACGAAGGGTAAAGAATGGCACAGATCTCAGGTTTGGAGAATTCTTTGAAACAGACATCTCCTGCGGAAGGTTGACAAAGCAAAACCTGTATCTTTATGAAAATATTGAGTACATTGAAAAACATTTTCATAACAGACCTCTGGTGCTTCTGTATGATGATTTTAAAAGGGATCCAGAGAAATTTTTAAAGAGGATAATGTCTTATCTGGGGATAAGTGATCATGATCAAATATCCTTTGCTCCCTTTCACACGTCATACAATGAAAAGCAGATGAAGGTCAGGCTCTGGTTCAGCAGGAACTTTTTTATTAAGGAGAAGAAGACAATACAGTCAGATCGATTCAGGAAGCTTTTCCATGTGTATAACAGGCTGCTGCGTCATGCGATCATGTATGTCTCAGTTATGGTTCCAGGTTTCCTGATAAGTGAGGCTCCTCTTATCCCAGCTGAAGATTTGAAAAGGATAAGGGATCTTTATAAAGATGATTATGAAAGATGCAAGATATTTATTGATGGGTGACAAATCTTTTGCAAAAAGGGAATTGGTTCATACTATCAATCCAGGATTTGATCGCCTCATGTTAGTATCAAAAGTCAAAGGCAGACTTCCCCGCCCTTTATAATACTTTCCAGATAATTCACTGCCATTTTGTGATCTGGATTTTTCCGGGTTATTAGTATATTATTAATAATCAGAAAATCGGAGAAAGAAAATAAGAATAACACTATCAATAGTATTTTGGACCTCCATCAGCGGATTCGTATTTGCACAAAATCCTGAAGGGAAAGAGTGTGCGGCAGTTGACGATTTTACCTTCATCAGGATCCAATACGACAGCAAAGGTGACGGGTGGAGTGATCAAAGGTCCCGGGGAAGAGGGGGGCCTTGGGGACGAAGAGGTCCCTGGGGAACGGACTATCCTGCCGCTGAACTTAATTTCCTGCGTGGTGTGTCACGCCTTACCCGTATCCACACTAATAGCGACCCGGAAGTGTTAAGGCTGGACGACGATCGTATATTTCAGTATTCCTTTCTATACATGCTTGAAATGGGTCGAAACGGTGGACCAGAATTTAATGAAAAAGAGATCGGGAATCTTCGGGAATACCTCTTACGGGGTGGATTCCTCCTTATTGATGATTTCTGGGGGACATATGAATGGGATACTTTCTTCCAGGCATTCTCAAAGGTGTTCCCGGACAGGCAGTTGGTGGAACTGGACAAAGACCATCAAATCTTTCATAGTTTCTACGATATTGATGGTCCTCAGATGATCCCCGGTGTAGGTCATTTCTTTTCCGGATTTTATGGAGGGGATGCCGGTATAACAATTAACCGAGCACTTCTGGACGACCATGGACGAATTATGGTGTTAATAAATTGGAATTCGGACATTGGGGACGGCTGGGAGCATACGTACAATCCAGGTTATCCGACCATGTACGCCAATCTAGCCTATCAATTGGGCATTAACTTTCTAATCTATGCCTTGACGCACTAAATAGTCAGGGATCACAGACCGTTGCGACAAAGCGGACGTGAACCCATAAACCTTGAACCAAATATTTGATAAGTAGTTGTAAGCTTGATGGAGCTGAAACTGACTGCAATATATGGGACTTCTCTCTTGTCTGTACCAATACAAAATCCTTGATTTCAACGTGATTTTATGAATAGATTCTTCTTGACTTAAACTGCATTTGTCATCTAATTATTGATAAATATATTTCTTCTTATAACCATTAACCTATTAATGGAGGGGGCTTACTAGAGTTTAATATGAAGATATTTTCAGCACCTAATATTCTCTCCCTATCAAGGATAGTATTACTTCCATTTCTATATTTCCTTCTATTTGCGGATCTAAAAGTCATCATGCTTATATCCTATATTATAATCGGGTCAACGGATTATTTTGATGGTAAAATCGCAAGGAGATTGAATCAAACAACTGACTTGGGAAAGACTCTGGATTCCGTGGCCGATCTTTTTTTCTACCTCTCTTCCGCATTTTTCATCTACTATCTGTTTCCGGATGTCATAGATGCAAATTTCACACTTCTTATGATATTATTCGGAGTAAAAATACTGTCTTTTGTCATTTCTGTTGTTAAATGTAATAAGCCATTGTTAATGCATACGACTCTCCTTAGACTCAGTGCGGCAATGGTATATTTTCTGTTTATCTTTTCCTTCTTCTTCGACACCAGTTATTTCGCCACAATCGTTATTATGCTCTATATGATCGCCTTTTTGGAGGAGATCTCAATATTCATAATATATGGAAAAATTGATCCGGATACGAGGTCCATATTTACATTACCGTGATAAGAAGTCTCATTTTGAGAAAAAGGACGATAATGAAGATGCAATTTCAGGTGTATTTAAGATTAGATATTAACTATTAACAGGTTATTGGTGGAGTCAATAATTTGACGTTTTTCAAAGTTTCATCTCGTCATTGTAATACAATGAAGATTACTCAAAGTGAGACATATGGAAAATAGTTTTAAGTCCATGGAAAAAATCCGTTATTTTTAAGCATAAAGGAGGAGGATTATGAAGAAGATATTAACTGTCTTAACAGGTTGTCTTTGCATTACTATGTCCTTGAGCTTTACTTACGCCAGTTCACTTGTTTATGGGCCAACAGAGCTAACATATTACGATAAGGATAAGGCTTATAATGGGTATACTCTGTGGAGTGCCGGGCGTTCCGGCTGGCTGATCGATATGGAGGGAAATCTTATTCACAAATGGGAGAATCCATCGAACCTCGATCTGTATGAGGACGGCCATCGTGTTGTTGGTACTGGCGGCAGACGTGCAAAGGTAGGAGGGTTTAAGGAGTTGGATTGGGATGGAAACGTCTACAGCGAGTGGACAAATGTCAACAGACCTGAGCTGATTTGCCGTGGTGGCCGGATACGGATTTTCAATAGAAAACTCAAAGCCTATACAATCTTTCAACTCGTTCAAGAAACTATCCCTTATGAAGATGCAATTGCTCATGGAGCTGATCCAGACTGTAACATCAGCAAAAACAGCCCACCGAGCCCGGATGCTATCATTGAAGTAGATAGGCAGGGCAATATTGTTTGGGAGTGGCATTTTTGGGACCACATAATCCAGAATTATGACCCTACTAAACTGAGTTACGGTGATCCCTCGGAAAAGAAGAATTGGGGAAAACTTGATATTAATGTGGACACAAACACACGGAACGGCCTGCAAAGAGACTGGAATCATATCAATTCTATAGACTACAATGAAAATCTGGATCTGATTGCTATCAACTCCAGAGAGCATGGAGAATTCTACGTTATTGATCATGGCAACACCTTTATTCCTGACAATCCAGAGGGGAGCATCAAGTTGGCTGCTGGCCCAAAAGGTGACTTTATATATCGTTGGGGCAATCCGGCCAACTACGGGCTTGGTGACCCACCGAAGTTTAATAACAACGGCCATGAGCAGCTCTTTGGACCTCACAATATCCAATGGATTAAACCAGGACTTCCTGGCGCGGGGCATTTTCTGATTTTTGAAAACGGCTGCTACCGTCCCTCTTTTGTTGCCCATTCTTCGGTATTCGAGATAAATCCTTATAAGGGTCCTATAGAAAAAGAAGTTTATCTTTTCCAGCATGAGGCAGGATATACCTATACCGGCAGAAGCTATGGAAACCTCTCTAATCAAGTAGTATGGAAATATTCAACGGTTGAGGCCAACGAGTTTAATAAAGGAATGTACAGTGCTCACATTTCGGGAGCCAAGCGTCTCCCCAATGGAAATACCCTCATGTGTGCCGGTGAAGAGGGTCATTTTGTTGAAGTAACTGGCGATGGAGAGGTCGTTTGGGAATATGTTAATCCTGTAACAAGCAACAACTATGGTGTTGTAAAGATACTAAAACCCGGAATGTATAACGATGTTTTCAGAGCACATCGATATGCCCCTGACTATTCCGGTTTTGCCGGTTTGGATTTAACCCCCAAGGGTAAAATCACAGATCTCTTTAAGCCGATGGAACCATCAGCTAAAGGCAAAAAAGGTAAAGGCAAAAAATGATAACAAACAATAGTATAAGAAATCCTGCCATAGTCTCATTATCAGCTGGGATATAATTAGTAAACATACCCATTAAAGCCGATGAACTTGCAAATGAAATTTCACTATAAACATAATGTGCTGCACAACTGAGGTGTGAAGGTATTGTAGAAAAATATAGTCATTTTATTTCAAAAGAGGTAACGATTGAAAAGATCCTTCTTAATATTTGCCAGTTTTATTATCCCATATGTTTTATCTGGCATGATTGGCCAACAAGGTAAATGCTCGGAAGATTGTCCTCTCGTGGTTACTGATTGGTCTCCAAGAGGGATTATTGAAGATGTACATCCCACCATCACAGCCACAATCAAATCTCTGTGTGGTGCCAAGGTTTCTTTATCCTCTGTCGAGATGTTCTTCGATGGTTCTTCAGTTTCACCTGTAGTGAGCCAAGATAATTCTGGCGTTACGGTAATTTATATACCCGGCTCGAACCTTCCTGATATGAAGACCTATGAGGTAACTTTGCGTGCCCGAGATGAAGAGGGGAATCTTTCTGAAAAAACCTGGAATTTTCATGTGCCTTTTTTCTACTAGCACACCCAGAGAGGGCATGAGAAGGTTATATCTTTTTCAAAGGCAACAATTATATTGAATAAATGCTTTCTGTAGATGAAGTAATTACTGCGAAAACGCTTGAATATATTGCTTTTTATAATGCCATTCAGCATTGTTTATGCAAAATTCAGGTAATAGCCTTTATCTTTATTGCTGTCTGATCAAACATCCTGGCAACAAGGGTCTCAAACTCCTTACCTAAAAAAATCCGGTTTTCCTGCAGATAGTGCTTGCTCCCGTCCCAGCAGGCCTTCAGCTCATTCATATCCTGAACATTTTCCATCAGACAGCTGATCTCCTCTAGCTTCTCTCTCTTTAGATGATCCTTTCTTACCTCATAAATATCATTCAGCCGTTCCTTCTGGTCCGCTGAAAACCCTGTTTTTTCAGATTTTTCCATGAGATTTGTAAAAAGATGGTGAATCTCCTTAAAATCCTTTAAAAGCACCATCTGTTTTCTGGCCTGAATCAGCATGAGGTTGATGATCTCTTCAAGACGGGCATTAAACGCGGTTTTTAGTTCCTGTCCATAATCCTCTGTATGAAACGGGCTGTTTTTCAATGTCTGTAGACTGGAATGGTGATAATCTTTTAAGGAATCCACATCTGTGATTGTTTTCATATGAGATATTTTTCGTGAAATATCGATTTCATCAATAAAATTGATCTGGAGTATTCTTTTTGATGCCTCTCTTTTCAGCACTATCCCTGTTCCAGGCTTTTTAAATTGATTTAATTTGTCCTGATCATCCCATATTTGACTGATTTCCATTTTGCTGAGTACATTGTTTAAGACCTCATAACGTTCCCCGATCTTTTTTGACATACTTAAAAAATCCAAGCATACGGGCCTAGTTCCATCTTTCTTGAACTTTGTTGATCCCAGTAGGGCAATAAGCAGAAGCTTGATCAAATTCTCATAATTCAGATAACGGTTTACATTTTCAAAACCAAAAATCCGAACCTGATCATATGCAAGACGGCTCAGGATAAAGTCCTGTACATTTTCAGGCAAATTCCGGATGCCTTTATAGATGCTCCTTGCTTCAAAGACCTCCTTTTCAAAGGTTCCATAGCCTATGCTCGTATAATTTTTTTTGCGGTAAACATATTTCAGGGGTACTCCAACAAGCAGGTACACGAGATCTGAAAATTCCGCATATCTAAGTCCCCGCATCCTGAAGATTCTCTCCATAGAGACAACCAATAGACCCTTCTCCTGATACTCCTTAAGACAATAGAACAGACGCCCTTCCAGAGCGAACAGCTTTCGTGTGAAATTATCAAGAGTGGTCTCACCATTAATAATACTGTGACAGAGTTTCATGAAAGTGAACAGCCTGTCCGCAAGGTCCTCAAATACCATATCTTCTCCCAGGGCAGAGAACATGACAAAGGAACTTACAAAAAAGGCATCAAACAGATCCCTGTCCTTGAGGTCAATAATTTCCAGCATAGAATATCTTGAAAATTCCCCTCTCGCGATATGAAGAATGCGGTCATGGTACCTGACTAGGAAGATCAGATACCGCTCCTCCTCTTTATCCATATTGTATCTCGAAGAAATCTTCTCATTTTCAATAAAGAGAGCGCCTGCCTGTGCCTGATCTACAGCATTTATCTGATCAAAGTATTTTTCTCTCAGGGCAGGAGTGATGCCTAGATCCTGGAAGATAAAGGATTTTATCAGCGCATTAAACAAATGTCTTTTATTGCTGAGGCGATCAAGGATGGCCTCCAGGGTTTCCACCTGGAACTCATTAAGGCCAACAATCCCCGCTGTCATTGGGCCGAACTCCAGCTGGGCCAGTTTGTGAGAGGCCTGGAAATCCTGAAAATCCTCCTCATCCCTCCTTATCAGGGCTTGTATCTTTCTCAGGCTCTTGAATATATGTCCAAGGATATTTGACCGCAGGTATATCATTCCAGGAAGGTTCAGGTCCTCAAGGGCCATGAGTTCGGGCAGGGCAAAGCGCAGTACAGAAGGACAGTAGCGATAGAGCAGATCCAAATTCGTATATATGTTATGGGAATCAAATATGAGATGAACAAAATTCTCCTTGAGATAGTTTCTCAGTATATGGACATTCTCATACCAGATCTTTTGGCGTTGAGGCACCCCTCTTTCCACATCAGAATCAAAGGGCAGCCTTAAATGCCCCTGATAGAAATCTTCAAGATCTGAGAAAAGACATTCCATCTCTTCAAGCTCCTCTGGTGTCACATCAGAAATTTTGCAGCCGGTCAGGCGTTTTACAAGGGCATCAAGCTGGGCAATATTTTTATCCATATCAATGTAGGTTACATCAATGGAATTCAGTTCATGGTCAAGTTTTAAATTGAACCCGGTGTCCATAATAAAGGCGGATTTGTGTTTGTATAGCTGTTCGCTGAACTGTTTGAGGTCATCCAATTCCAGTGAATTGACATTAATACGCGCTGCCTCCTGTTCCACCTTTTCTATCTGGCTGTCAATCTCTGAGGATCTAATACCAGAGAGTATGGTGTTAAAATTGATTGTCTCATTATCACGGGCCACATTTATTGTAACCCAGAGGAGCACGAACACGAGATGGCCATTCATACGCTCAAAAATGTAGCCTGTACCGTGGAACTCCATATTCAGAAATTTTCTGTAGACGATGGGCAGTTGTAATGGATCATCTTTCAGAAACCTGTTTTCAAATTGTTCAATCACCTTAATAAGACTGATTATGTTTTCTATCTTTGACAGGCGGTCAGGATCATAATCTGCGAGGGATTCCTTCTCCATCTCCCCCTTGTCCCTAAGCTCTGCCCAGTTGTCGAGAAATTCAAGGCTGTTCATCATCATTACTAACAGCTTCCTGATAATCCAGTTGTGGATACCTCCCGTTGAGGCGATCTTCTCGTCCAACAATGTATCCCAATCCAGATCAGGACTCATCATCACCCTGACCATAGAGTTAAAAAGGTCAAAAAGTTCGGCAAGCTGGGCCTGGTTCATATCTGCTTTTTGGGATGCAACTGTCTCCGCCATGCACATAAGTCGGCAGTACCGCAGCAGGTTAATTCCCTCCAGAGTGGAATAGCTCTTTGCCAGGTTTGATACTGGCTTAAGGGTTCTTTCATGCATCTTTCCAGACAGTATCCTTCCCATGGATGTGTGCCCTACCACGATCAGATAAATCTCGCTCAGCTCTCCATATGAAAAACCAAAAAATGACAGGGCCTCAAGGTTTTCCAGGACCCGAGTCTTTGTGCCCTCAATCATGTCTGGATTTAAATAGGGTATGATCCTTTCCAGCCTCTTTTTCTTGTCCATAAGTTCAAGCACATCGGAGACGCATTCATATCTCTTCTTCTTGTCTTCCAGCGGCTCGCGAAGCCGCCCCATAAAAAGCTCCGGAAGGCCTGTATCAGTGTCGCTCTTGATCCTGTTCAAGACATCCAGGGTGCGTAGAAGATAAGAAAAGGAATCCCTGTACTCCGCCAGAAAAGGCAGAGGACATCCCGACAGAGGGGATTTTGCAAGCTCATTTTTCAATATGGCCACATCAGGATCAATTGGCTGCTTTTCAGCCAGATGGATAAACATATAATCAGGGGAGTAGTCCTCAACAGCAAACCTCTTGTTATGATCCTCTTTGATGGATTCCGGGATCAGGGGCTTATGAAAAATCTCAGTAAAATATGTGGAAAAGAGACCGGGCCAAACCTTTTCCTGATCATAGGCAAGATCATCCTTAAGCGGATTATCCAGATATGGGAGGCCGTTTATCTCTTCAATAGTCATATCTTCTAACGTGTGTCCATCAAACAGCTTATCTACGATCTCCTGCTCCACATAAAGGTCTCCCAGGTACCTCTCCAAATCAAAGACATTTATACGAAGTGTGCCATCCTCCTGAATAGTATATCGCTTCCGGGTTTTGAATATATGGGTAAAGATGAGAAAGTTCTTCTGTTCCTGTTCTGTCTTGAATGTTATCTTGGCGGCCAGGTTTGTCTTGGACGGATAACGATTAGCAATAATAAAAATCTCGCCAGCCGGCTTCAGTAGTCTGTAAATTTTACCCAGCAGGTAAATGGTATAGTTCTGTAATTCTCTATGGGAAAATCCCTCACGCGTATAACTGATAAAATTCTTCATCAGGAGTATACGGTGAATATCCCTGGGAAGGATTACCAGATCCATCACCTGATCAAGGGAATGGAGTTTGTCAATGGAATTTATAATGACAAACTGGTGCTCAGTATACCTAATAGAAAGATTATTAATAACTGGATCATCATCATAGGTTAAAATTCCTATAACAGATCTTTCTTTTAAAAATTTTTTCCTATGAAAATCAATGACTTTGGATATTTCATCAGCTTTGTTCTTGATCGTCGTGAGTGTTGTTGATACTAAATGGACCGGTATGAGAAAATATGGAGTGCCAAGGCTGGAGAACCGGATAAGGAGACCAATCCTCTTATATATAAGATTAATGGGTATGTAATGCTTCTTTATCTGATCAGGATCATCAAGGGAGATGGATTGCAAGAGCTTGATATCATCCTCACCAAGCCGATCATAAATCTCAAAAAAGCCGAATCCGTAAGCGTTTCCACCGAACCGGGTTGTCAGTTGTGGGGGGTGTTTGCGCGCGGCGAGAGTGCCAGGAGGAATATCAGCAGGGTTTATGCCCAGCTCATTAAACTCTTCCTGTTTTATTAATAAGAAGGGATCTTCTAACCAGAAATCTTCTTTCTGAGGTATGACAGTTGAAACCATCTGAATACTTCCGTATTAAAAAAAATCGGGCATATTTTCTGTAGAACGTGAGTTTCCAAGCCTGCGGCATATCTCTGGCCCATTGAAGAAGAAAATCCAGATTACTTTCTTTTTGTTTTAAAATAGAACCTTAGAGATTATCGCCCAAGGGAAAATCTTATTTGAGCATGTATTTGCTGTCAAGGTATATTCTTAATATGATATGTTATTTCCAACTTAAATAACAATATATATCCGCGTTTTTCCAGACAATAATGAGGGCATAAATGAATATAATCGTTTGCATAAAGCAGGTCCCGGACTCTGAGACAAGGCCCAGAATAGCTTCAGGAGGTGAATCCATCCTTGAAGAGGATATAAAATGGATAGTGAACCCTTATGATGAATTCGCGGTTGAAGAGGCTCTGCGTATAAGGGAAAAATTCGGAGGTGAGGTCACGATTATCGGAGCAGGGCCTCCAAGGGTGGCAGGGGTCATACGCACGGCGCTCGCAATGGGAGCGGACAAAGGAGTTTTGATTAATGACCCCGCTATCTGGCCAAATGATTCTCCTTCTATTGCCAGGGTCGTTGCCAGGGCAATAGAGCCACTTGATTTTGACCTTATTTTTACCGGACAGAAGGGTATAGACACTGACTCCGGCCTTTTTGGAGCAGCACTGGCCGAATACCTTGATCTCCCGCAGATTTCCCTGGCTGTAAAGGTGGATGTAGCGGACGATTGCAGATCAGTGAGGACTCACACCCATGTGGAAGGGCAGACTTTGATCATAGAGTCCGGCCTTCCTGCCTTAATAACCGCACAGAAAGGGCTAAACGAGCCTAGATACACATCCCTTCCGGGCATTATGAAGGCGAAAAGAAAACCATTGGAGGAGAAAAGCCTCGCCGAGCTGGGGATGAATCCCTCAAACCTTGGGGCCGATGGGGCAGGGATAAAAATTATTGAATTGACATATCCCCCACATAGAAAGCCGGGGAAAATAATCGAGGGTAATTCACCTGGAGAAAAGGCCGAAGAGCTGGTCAAACTTCTCAGGTTTGAAGCAGGTGTCTTATGAAAAACAGATTTGCCTGGAGAGATTAAATGTCAAATGGAATAATGGCGGTAGCGGAGCAGCGTGACAGCAAGATCAGGGATATATCATTCGAGGTTATCAGCGAGGCACGGCGCCTGGGAGAGATTACGGGACAGGATGTTACTGTTGTCCTGCCTGGTTTTGATATTAAAGAGGAGGCCGCCATCCTGGGATATTATGGAGCTGACAGGGTCCTGGTTGCTGATGATCCCAGACTTGAGACATATACAACAGATGGTTATGTGTCTGTCATTGCAGAGCTGGTCAGAAAGAGTGATCCTGAGATACTCCTTTTAGGAGCATCTGTTCAAGGAAGAGATCTGGCTTCACGGCTCGCTCCAAGGCTTAATACGGGCCTTGCCCAGGATTGCATCAGATTCTCAATTGAACAGGGAGAATTTACTGCAATCAGGCCTGCCTTTTCCGGCAGGGTGTTACAAAAGGTGCAGTTTGACAATTGCCGACCCCGGATGGCGACTATCAGGCCTCATGTCGTGACTGTGAACGTACCGGATGAAACCAGGGCAGCAGAAATTATAGGCGCCGATTTCACCCTTGATGACGCCCTTTTACGGACAAGGGTTGTTGATAAGTTAAGGGATCAGGGTGGCAGTATTGACCTTACTGAGGCGGACAAGATTATTGCAGGCGGTAGAGGAATGATCAGGGCTGAAAATTTTGAAATATTGGAAAAACTTGCAGGACTTATCAATGGCAGTACCGGCGCAAGCCGTTCAGCTGTTGACATGGGTTGGAGACCTCATTCCGATCAGGTTGGACAGACAGGAAAGACAGTATCTCCAGCTCTGTATATCGCGTGTGGTATATCAGGAGCCATACAGCATTTGGCCGGGATGGATACTTCAAAGGTCATTGTAGCAATTAATAGTGACCCCGATGCGCCAATATTCCAAAAGGCGGATTATGGTATTGTGGATGACCTCTTTGCGGTTGTCCCGGCCCTTATGGAAGTTATCACCAGTATCTTGCGGAAACAAGATTAAAGGATATCATAAAAAGTCATATACTTTAATAGTTGGCCAGACAATAATGAGGGGGGAAAATATAAACCGCCTTTTTTTTCTTTCTAATATTTTTTAACACATTTATTTATTGGAGGTACATGATGGGTCTTATCAAAGGTTCAGGAGGCTTTACTCGATTTACAGTGAACGGAGCTCCCCCCCCTGATTACCTGGAACAATACACAGAACAAATATCACATTTTGCTTTTACAACTCTGGATGAATATTCTGATGAGGAGCGCGCAACAGGATGGGTCAATATTATGAACATATTTGACTGTCAGTTCCTGGACAGGAATTTTTTCAAGCATCCCTACATAACTCTCACATGGAGGCTGGACATCCGAAAAGTACCGCAAAAGGCCCTGAACCAGCACTGCTTTGAGGCCGAAGAGGAGATTAAACACGAAGAAGACATTGAATTTCTTCACAAGAAGCACCGCAAAGAGATAAAAGAGATGATGTGGCGGAAGCTCCTTAAGAGGGCTATTCCAAACTCCTATACCTATGATATGGTGTGGAATCTTGAATCCTCCACGGTAATCTTTGGCGGAACCGGTGACAAGGTGTGTGATGAATTACAAAAACATTTGATCTGACTCTTTCGCCTGTTTTTCCATATTCCCTTGCCTTCAGCCTGTTGGAAAAAGAGAAGCTTAATACAGGGCTGCTGGAGGCACTAAGGCCAATAGACTTTATAGGAGAAGCTCAGTAATGGATACAATAGAAAGGGCAAGAGAGACAGAATTTTTGTGAAAGGACTTTCTCCTGTGGCTCTGGTTTAAAAGTGTGACAGGTCACGGTATCATTGATCTCAATGATGCTGATGAAGTTGAGTTGAGATTTGCCGGCAAAATCACCCTCCTCTCCGAAGATGACGAGACGGCGGATACAGTTACATGCTCCGGTGTCAATTCCCGATTCAAAGAGGCTCGTTTCGCGCTGACGCAGGGCAAAAAGATCACCAGCGCCGGAATCAGGCTTGTAGTAGACGAGGAGGAATACTCCTTTACACTTGACTCCAAATGGTTAAATTTCAGGGCGTTTAAAACCCCAAAAGTTCTTCAGGATGACAGCAATGATCCTGATGGCCTTTTTTATGAAAAGGCAGGACTGACGGAAAAGGCCGTGTCTGCCATGGACAATCTATTTGCCTGCTTTATCAAACTTCGCATATCGCCGGAGTGGAAAAGCAGAGAGATGCCTGGACTTACAGCGTGGGTCAGGGCGGGGGAGCATAGAGCCACCACACAATAAAGCTACCGTGACCCCGCTTAATTCACTGGAAACCTGGTCCTTGCGGTTCCCATAATAGGCATTGGAACCAGGCGGACAGGGAAACATTTGACACGGGATATGACTTTGGGCATGTATTAAATCCTTTTAAAAAAAAACAGCTGACGACCATCTGTGGCTTGGACCTCTTAATCCAGATAGACTTTCCCAAATCCCGGCGGCGGAGATATAGTAAAGTCTTGCGCTGATACGGCTGCCGTGTTAAAGACCATCTTCTTATATTTGAGTACAAGTTCCTTGTTTCCCGTAGCCCCATCCACTTTTACTTCCTGGGCATAGTATATGCCGTTAATCTCCTCATATGTTGAAAAATCAAGGTTTATATCATGTATTGGAAACAGTACCTCCCGGGGAAATCTCCCCCCATTCAGGAGATTTATGATCTCTATCTGAGTACCTTCATGATCCAGGAGACTGATCTGATCTGCCCCAAAAGAAACAAACCTGCTGTATTCCATCAGGATAGGGTATCCGCGTGAAACAGACCAGACAAGGTCTTTGTCAAGGTTTAAGCCAGGCAGGAATCTTGACAGGGCATATGGTGTGAATGTGCCGATATACAGGGTCCTTTCATCAAAAGAGAGGACCTCAAGTTTTGTGTCCTCAATCAAAATGTGAAGGATTCTTCCCCCCCAGGGGTGAGTGATCTCGATTTTCAACCTGAACGGATCCCTGGTCCCAAAGATGAGGATGTCTGCCTCAGGCGCTCTCATCCAGGCCTCAATTGAGACGGTTCCAGATGTGATAAACGAAGATATCCGATCCTCCTGATCCTGAATATATGCTATAACTGCTCCAGTCTCATCAGGACCCATGGGTTCCATGGAAAGATGCCTGTTCAGGCTGGTGCACCCATAGAAGATTGATATGACAAGGATTGCCAGCAGTGACATTACACTGACATATAGAATATGTGACGATGTTTGTATAGACTGGTTGGCTGTTTGACCGTTCATGGATGTTCTTAAACCTTAGGCCTTGTCTCAAATCGTTATTCTGCCAGAGTCCTTACTCATGGCCATTTGGCACAATCCCGGGCGGGATCACATCCTCTGAAATCTTACAATAACCATGATTTTCAGATGCTCCCCTTACTGTTCCAGGAATTTTTCAACATCATTTGCTTTTTTCCTGATCTTCTCTTCAGAGGGATGCTCATTAGAGAGGGCCTGCCGGTACATTTCAAGAGACCGTTGATATTCGCCCCTTTGGAGATAAAGATCCCCCAGGTGTTCAGAGATCTCAGGA
>JAFDJA010000127.1 GCA_019307745.1 Deltaproteobacteria bacterium
TTGAATATCCATAGGTAATTTTTCTCTCAAAATTTCATTTGTTGTTATAGTTCATGTGCATAGATAACACCTATTCAGACCCTCTGTAAATCTGATTTTTCTTCGAGTCAATAAAAACTTGAATTTATATTAGTGACGTCTGGTTTGTTTCTTAACAGTTTTATAGCAGACTGATAAAAAAAGATAGAAAACTGATTATATTTTGTAAGGCAGCAAGGTATAAAGATTAAGATAATGGTTGGAAAAAAGATATTGCACCCCTACCCTCCCTTACCGTGTCATATAAATATTGCACTGACCATTAATGTTAAAATATGATAACGTTTTGGGATTGGTTTAAAAATCCGGGTGACTTTCTACCTCAATATGAATAAGCTGAGTTACTATTCTTTTGTTTTTAATAGAGCAATTTTATCCACACCAAAGAACGGGGAACTTTGAAATATATAGAATGATATAAATTTTATCCCTTTGTAAGTAGCATAAAATGTCTTGACAAGTATTATTGAAAATTTTATTTTGGTAAAAATTTATATAACTTAACGGAGATAGGTACATGGGAAATATTTTGAGAAAGAGGCTCTTTCTGATCACACTGTGCATGATTTTAGGATACACTTTCCTTTGTACTTCTGCAGCCATGGCCCAGAAAATGACGCATACTGTCCAGAAAGGTGATACTCTATGGGACATATGCGAAATGTATTATGGTGATGCAGATCTCTGGCCGAAATTATGGCAGATGAACCCATTCGTTACCAATCCCCATCTCCTTGATCCTGGAGATGTTATTACCCTCTTTGATAGAAAAATGATTGATGAACTTGGTCTTTCAATGAAGACATTGGAACCGTCGATTCCTACTGGAAGCACCGATGTTGAGATTTCAATAGTTGAGCCTGAAACTGAACAGACAACAGAGGTTGAACCTTCGGCAATAGGTGTCGACCTTAAAGGGATTATTGATATTGATACCATCGGACATCTTTCTCTTACCGAACCATCAGTTATGGGAAGAATTTTTGCCTCTGAAAACGCGAATTACATCCTGACCACAGGCGATACCGCCTATGCCATCTTTGATAAAGGGGTTGTTGTTAATCCAGGGGACGAACTTTCAGCATGTAAAATTTCTAAACAGCTTGAGCACCCCATAACAGGCAAAGATCTCGGGTATACAGTCTCCACACTTGGAAAAATTGTAGTCCAGGAGCCAGCTGGACTAACCGTCAAGCGAGGAGAATTTTTTAACAAGGAAAACGTTTACAAAGTTTATATTTCTCTAGCCTATCGCCCTATTCATCTTAATGACCCGATTATGCAATTTCAAGAAGTCTCGCCTTGTGTACTTCCCGTATCAATGAACAAGGAATGGCTTGATAATATTGTAACTACCAAGGATCAGCACGAACTGGTAGGCCAGTATTCTATTGTCTATCTTGATAAGGGATATAATCAGGGTATTCAGAAAGGCAACCTGTTTGATATAGTAAAAATCAATATAGTCGATGACCCTGAAGATGAGACAGTCTTTGAGGGAAAAGGAACTCTGATACTTCCAGACATATCTATCGGATGCCTTATGGTCCTTGATTCCAGGCCCGATACGTCAACAGCCATAGTACTGTCCGCCAAAGAGGTCATGTACAACGGTATTTATATCAAAGGGCTTTCATGGATTAAACCCCCTGATATTATTAAGACATTGGCTCGTTGTCCCTTGGAATAATTCTTATCTTATTCAAGACCTGCCAAAAAAAGACTTGACTATTGATTCCACCTCTGTTTTAAATTCCCGCCGTACCCAGCAAGGAGATTTGAGGCTGTATTATGCTAAACCGGTCAGATGAAATATACAGCTGGCTTGCCCTGAACAGAATTCAAGGGCTGGGAAATATCTCAATCAAAAACTTGCTTGATAGGTTTGGGAATCCTGATCGTATTTTTCAGGCCTCTCTATCTGATTTAACAAGTGTTCAAGGCGTCAGAAAAGACTCAGCACAAAAAATCATCTTAAAAAAGTTTGAGGGCGATCCATGGGACGAGGTTGAAAAGGCAGAAAAATCCGGTTCAAGAATTATCACTTTTTCAGATCCCATTTATCCTCTCGCACTAAAAGAGATCCATGATCCGCCTATGTTATTATATGTAAAGGGCGTGGACATTATTGCTAATCAGACATTTGTTGCCATTGTAGGATCAAGAAACTCCACCCATTATGGTGTAACAGCGGCCCAAGAGATTGCGCAAGGATTAGCCAGACGGGGGATAGGAGTGGTGAGTGGACTGGCAAGAGGTATTGATTCTGCCGCCCACAGGGGTTGTTTGACAGGAAAGGGTCATACTGCCGCAATTCTGGGAACAGGTATCGATATTATTTATCCTTCATTAAACCATCAGCTCTTTAAGCAAATTGAAGTAAATGGGACAATAATATCTGAATTCCCCATTGGCACTACACCAAGTCCTGCTAATTTCCCTATGCGCAACAGGATTATAAGCGGGATGAGTAAGGGAGTATTGATTGTTGAGGCAACTAAAAACAGCGGCTCCCTTATTACAGCTTCTCAAGCTCTTGAACAGGGACGTGATGTGTTTGCTGTTCCAGGAAGCATCAAATCCTTTAAGAGTACCGGGTGCCATTTTCTAATAAAGCAGGGGGCTCGTCTTGTTGAAAATGCTGATGATGTGCTCGAAGGATTGGGACTTAACTTTGATGACGCGTCCAAGACCGCAAAATCCAAGGGAATTGCTTTACCCCCTATGGATGAATCAGAAAATGTCATATACGCTTTAATAGGTGACTATCCCATGCACATCGATCAGATTGCCCGGGAAAGCAGTATGAAGCCTAGCGATGTGTCAAGTGTACTTACTAAGATGGAACTTAAAGGAATTATTAGACAGGTACCGGGAAAAATGTTTATCCGTTGATTTCTTCTATAAAGTCTAGACCAATACTACAGGGAAATATGGGAACTAAAAATATTACAGATCAAAATATCAGGGATAAGGAACTGGTTATTGTAGAGTCTCCAGCCAAGGCACGGACGATAAATAAATACCTGGGCTCAAACTATGTGGTCATGGCGTCGGTAGGACATGTCAGGGATCTGCCTGCCAAAAATCCAAAGGGTGTCAAAGACCCTGTCCCCGGAGTTGATCTTGAAAATGATTTTAAACCTTCCTACAGGATAATAAAAGGGAAAGGAGCCTCTGTTTCAGAGCTGAAAAAAACAGCAAAAAAGAGCTCTGGTGTGTGGCTAGCAACAGACCTTGACCGTGAAGGAGAGGCAATAGCATGGCATTTGGCAGAGGCGCTGGGGATCAAACCAGAAGAGAGCAACCGAGTACTGTTCAATGCGATTACAAAAGATGAGATCCAGAAGGCATTTAAAAATCCACGTCCGATTAATATGAATAAGGTGAATGCCCAGCAGGCCCGCAGGATCCTTGACAGGATTGTAGGCTATCAGGTCTCTCCCCTTTTATGGAAAAAAGTTGCAGGGGGATTGAGCGCAGGACGAGTGCAGTCAGTAGCAGTGAGGCTTCTGGTCGAAAGAGAGAGAGAGATTGAGGCATTTATCCCTGAAGAATACTGGCGGATAACCGGTTATTTTACTATTTCAGTCAATGATGTAGAATCTTTAAGGGGAAAGTGGCGGAAATGGCTCGAAGATGCCCCTGAAAAAAGAAATGGAAAAAAATCCAATGGCAGGACCAATAATGAAAAAAACAACTGGCTTACAAAGCATGACAGTTTTTTTGCCGAATTAATAGAGATAGATGGAAAAAAACTGAAACCCCAAAATTGTGATAAAGCCTTGGCTGTGGCGGAACTTGCCGGATTTTATCTTGATGATCAGATAGAAATAGCAAACACCAAGGCAAAAGGTCCGGCACAGAGAGTTGTCCATTTAAATGGCCATATGTCATCAGTCGGACCTGAATGGTATATAAAATCAATACAGATTAAAAGAACAAAAAGTAGGCCCTACGCTCCTTTCATAACAAGTACCCTTCAACAAGCAGCAGCAAACCAGCTGGGATTTACTACTCAGAACACCATGCGTACAGCTCAGGTACTGTATGAAGGCATACAGATAGATAATATGGGATCAGTCGGACTGATAACATATATGAGAACCGATTCAACACATGTTGCTCAGGATGCTATCACCATGGCCCGGGAGTTTATTAATAAGGAGTTTGGAAACCAGTATCTTCCTGGCAAGCCAAATGTCTTTGCAACCTCAAACAAATCAGCACAAGAAGCGCATGAAGCTATCCGCCCCACTGATGTGACTTTGACCCCGGATCGTGTTAAAAAATCATTAACTGACCAGCAGTTCAAATTGTATAGAATTATATGGGAGAGATTTGTGGCCTGTCAGATGAAAGAGGCACAGTGGGACCATACCACTATTCAGATTTCAGGAACATCAGGAGGCAAAGAGCTGTTGTTCCGTACCACTGGTCGTGTACTCGTATTTGACGGTTACTACAGGGTAAGCGGCATCCCTAACAACACTGATGCTGCTGCCATGTTGCCTTCTATGACAGCAAAACAGCCCCTTGCCGCTATTCAAATTGATCCTGTCCAGCATTTCACTTCCCCACCTCCAAGATATACAGAAGCGTCTCTTGTGAAAAAACTTGAGGCTGAGAGCATTGGCAGACCTAGCACATACGCACAGATTATTCAGGTCCTTCAGAATCGCAAATATGGAGAAAAAATCCAGAACAGATTTTACGCCACAGATCTTGGCAAGGTTGTGAGCGATAAGCTGATAGAGGCATTTCCTGATATACTGGAAGTTGGATATACGCGTGATATGGAGCAACAACTTGATAATATTGAAGAAAAACAGGCCGACTGGGTACAGATGCTTAGGGATTTTTATGGCCCCTTTAAACAGAGCCTTGAAACAGCTTACGAAGGTATGGGGCATGCAAAGGCTGAAACCCAGCCTGCTCCCTATGATTGCCCTGAATGCAATGGAAAAACCGTCTATCGTTTCGGACGGAATGGCAGATTTTTGAGCTGTGCCGGATATCCTGAATGTAAATATGCGTCGCCAATAGATCGCGAAGGCAAACCGGTATCACCAGAACAGACAGAGGTTGCATGCCTCAAATGCGGTGAGCCCATGCTGTTGAGAAAGGGGCGTTTTGGTCCGTTCCTGAGCTGTCCTAGTTATCCGGAATGCGATGGTATAATAAACCTTGACAAAAAAGGATTTGTAAGTCAACCCAAGGTTCCTCCCCTACTGACAGACCTTGATTGCACCAAATGTGGATCTCAACTCAACCTTAGGCGTGGCGCTAAAGGTCCTTGGCTGAGCTGTTCTAAATTTCCCAAATGCCGCGGAAGACTCGGGTGGGCAAAGCTTGACGACAAGATAAAGGATAAATGGGGAAAGGCCCTTAAGGCCCATGAAAATAATCATCCCCAACCGATAATCCACAAATTGGACGGAACACCGATAGGTGAAAACTATAGACCGCAGATACTGGATGTCGATGAAGACGATTCTATAGAAAACAAAGATTAACACCCTGCCCTTTGAGCCGGAATACTGTTTACGGCAGGGGATAAAAGTAAAACCTATATCTCAGGTTTCAGAATAATCATTCCCAGTGGGGGGATAGCTAGATCAAGTGAATATGGCCTGCCATGCCAGGAATCAGATTCTGCTTCAATTCCTCCACTCAATCCTAGATTGGATCCGCCATAGCAGGCTGCGTCTGAGTTTATAAGCTCCCTGTAGTATCCAGGCACAGGTACACCGATTCTGTAATTACGCCTGTAAACAGGTGAAAAATTAAACACAAAGACAAGTGTCTGGTCAGATCCCGTGCCTTTACGAATAAAGGATATTACATTTGAGTCCGCATCCCTGAAATCTATCCATTCAAATCCTTGAGTATCAAAATCCTGTTCATACAAGGCTGGCTCGGAAAGATATGTCTTGTTAAGGTCCTTAACATATTGCTGAAGACCTTGATGGGGTTCATATTGTAGTAGATTCCATTGAAGTGACTGATCATGGTCCCACTCCCACCATTGCCCGAATTCACTTCCCATGAATAAAATTTTCTTTCCAGGTTCTCCATACATGTATCCCAAAAGCAGCCTTAGATTTGCAAATTTTTGAAAATCATCTCCTGGCATCTTGGAAAGTAGTGAAGCCTTGCCATGCACTACTTCATCATGTGACAAAGGGAGTATAAAGTTTTCATGAAAGGCATACAGGAGCGCAAATGTCAGCTTATCAAAATGATATTTCCTGTGGATAGGATCTTGGGACATAAATGTGAGCATGTCATGCATCCAGCCCATGTTCCATTTAAACATAAATCCTAATCCACCCAAATGGACGGGACATGTGACTCCGGGCCAAGCGGTAGATTCCTCTGCTATGGTAATAACACCTGGAAAATTTCCATATACTTTTGTATTAAGCGTCTTGATGAATTCAATGGCCTCAAGATTTTCTCTGCCTCCATAGCAATTAGGGATCCATTCCCCCTCCTTTCTGGAATAGTCAAGATAGAGCATGGAGGCCACAGCATCAATCCTGAGACCGTCGATATGGTATTTATCCAGCCAGAACAAGGCGCTTGATACCAGGAAGTTTTTAACTTCTGTCCTACCATAATTAAAGATTAGTGTATCCCAGTCATTGTGCACACCTTTGCGCGGATCATCATGTTCGTAGAGATGGGTCCCATCAAAATATGCAAGGGCAAAAGCATCTTTTGGAAAATGGGCAGGCACCCAGTCCAATATAACACCAATCCCTTCAGCGTGACAACAATCTATAAGGTACATAAGGTCCTGGGGAGATCCATACCGTGAGGTGGCTGCATAATATCCTGTCACCTGATAACCCCATGAACCATCAAAAGGATGCTCTGCAAGGGGCATGAATTCAATATAATTAAAGCCCATCTCCTTCACATATGAAACCAATTCATCGGCAGCCTCCCTGTATGTAAGCCAGCGATTGTCTTCTTCCACATTGCGTCGCCATGATCCCAGATGGACCTCATAGACTGACATCGGTTCATTCAGGTGATCTTTTTTTTCCCGAGATGAGATCCATTCCTGATCTGTCCAGTCAAAGTTGTCAATATCCCGTACAATGGCAGCTGTCCTGGGACGTTCCTCAAAGTAAAAAGCGAATGGATCCGCCTTGATAAGGATATCTCCGCTTTGGATCCGAATCTCAAATTTATATAGCAATCCATCGCCTAAGTGTGGCACAAACAACTCCCAGATTCCTGAACTACCACGACTGCGCATCTGATGGCGCCGGCCATCCCATTGATTGAAATCACCAACAACGCTTACGCGGGTAGCAGAGGGTGCCCATACCGCGAACAGGGTGCCGGACACACCCTGGTGTTCCCATAAATGGGCTCCAAGTTTTTCATATATCTTATAGTTATTTCCCTGACTAAATAGATAGAGATCAAAATCGCTTAGCACAGGAGAAAAGGAGTAGCAGTCATAAAATGTGGATATGGGATCAATGCCAAAATCCACCCTGAGATGATATGGGGAGATCTCTTTATGACTCGGCAGGATTGCTGCAAAAAGTCCCTGGCTGTTAACAGGATATGCGTCGTGTTCCTGGTCAGGGTCCAGGTCCAAAACAGTAACTGATCTGGCTCCTGGTAGAAATGCCCGGGCAACAATTTTCTTGCTGCCATCAATGATAAGTGGGTGTGCCCCAAGAATAGAAAAGGGATCTGCCAGATCCCCTGAAATAAGATTCTGTATCTTTTCAGACTCTAATGTTGACATTTTAAAGTTAGCTTCTCTCGTACAGGAAAATTTTTCACTAAAATATACTATCTACCTTAATGGATATTTCTGAAATCCGGCTGTTGTTATGAGCTCTTAACTATTTTTCTTTGCGATTATAATTCAGACAACTGTACTACCATAACCAGACACCAATAACTTATCACACACAATTATACCCAGGTTACTAAACCCATTATAAAACGGTTTTCAAGTCTTTTCTGGCTTGGCATGACCCTGACAGTATAACCAAATCGACCTGTTGATAAACACGGGATACGGCCTTTAAAGGTGTAGATCTCATTATCTGGTTTTCCATCAGTTTCAAGAGCAATGGTCTCTCTTTCAGCAAATCCATCATGCCCATCCAGCCGGCCGTAATATACATCAACGGTTACATCTTCCGGTGTCAATGATCCCAGTTTGACCAGGGCGGTTATCTTCAATTCGCCCCCCACAGAAATCTCTGCATTACTGTCGGCAATTATTTTATCAACAGATACCCCACTCCAGTTCGTCATGACCATTTGGCGCCATTTGGCCAGCTCTTTTGCGCCATTAAAGTTATTGCTGGATAAAACATTAAAACGTCTGGAACATGGAAGATAATAACGCTTTGTATAATCCTGTACCATACGATGGGAGTTAAAGACCGGAACCAGATGTCTGAGACCAGCCCTCATTTTTTCCACCCATCGCCTTGGGATCTCATCAGGACCTCTCCTGTAGAACAACGGCACAATTTCTTTTTCAAGCAGATTATAGAGATCATGGCTCTCTATGCTGTCCTGGGCCTCATGATCATCATAGACCTCGCCCTGCCCTATGGCCCATCCGTAGTTCCGGTGATAACCTTCTTCCCACCAGCCGTCCAATACACTGAGATTCAGGGCCCCGTTTGCCATGGCTTTCATCCCGCTTGTCCCGCAGGCCTCCAAAGGTCGACGCGGAGTGTTCAGCCAGACATCACTGCCTGAGACCATCAGGTGTCCAATATGAAAATTGTAGTCTTCCAGAAAAACTAACCTGTGGCGAAAACGTTCCTGTCTGGACATGTGAATTATAGTCTTGATAAATTCCTTGCCCTCATCGTCCTGAGGATGAGCTTTTCCGGATATAATAATCTGAACAGGGTGATCAGGATGATTGAGGATGCTGTCTAATCTGTCAGGGTCCCTTAAAAGCAAGGTACCCCTCTTATATGTGTGTAAGAACCTCGCTGAGGCCCTGAATCTCCGAGATAGATGCGCCCTTTTTTCTGTACTGCTGGGCAAGTCTCTGGCGGATAAACCCGATCATATGCTCCCTGCATCTCTCATGGGACCGCCACAATTCAGTGTTGGGTATCTTGTCCACCTGCCCCCATACATGCTCATTATCAGGATCTTCCGCCCAATCCATACCGAGATAACGATCAAAAAGTGAGGATATTTCCCGTGATATCCAGGTCGGTACATGAATACCGTTGGTCACATAGTCGATAGGTACATCCTCAATTGGGTGATGCCGCCATATCTCCTGCCACAAAGAACGAGACACCCTGCCATGTAGACGACTTACTCCGTTGGCATGAGAGGAAAGACGCAATGCCAGGGTGCTCATGCCAAAAAATGCATTTTCATCCCATGGATTAAGTCTTCCGTATCCCAGAAGGACCTTTAAGCTGATTCCGAGTTCTTTTACATAGTCTTTGAAGTACTCCCGGATCAATCCCGGTTCAAAGACATCGTTCCCCGCGGGCACTGGAGTATGTGTTGTGAAAACTGTGGTGGATACAACGAGCTCCCTTGCGGCATCAAATGACACCTTCTTCTCTCTTCTCAGGTTATTAATCCTTTCTAGTGCTGAAAATGCTGAGTGCCCTTCATTTACATGTATCACTGTCGGTTCAATATTCAGCGCCTTCAGTGCTCTCACGCCTCCTATACCCAGCACGATCTCCTGCCTGAGTCTCATCTCACGATCCCCTCCGTAAAGACGTGCTGTTATCCTGCGGAGCTCAGGAGGATTGGAAGGAAGATTTGTATCAAGCAGATAAAGTGGTACCCTTCCCACATTGACACGCCAGATTAAAATCTCGAGATTTTTATCCTTGAGTTTTACAAAAACAGTTAATGGTTTCCCCTTTTCTGATCTTGCAATCTCTACCGGCATGTTGGCAAAATCATTAACAGGGTAAGTCTCCATCTGCCAACCATCTGATGTGAGATACTGGCTGAAGTAACCCTCCTGATAGAGGAGACCCACAGCAACGAGTGGGACATTAAGGTCGCTGGCAGACTTGAGATGATCACCTGACAGGATGCCTAGCCCTCCCGAATATACAGGGAGGCATTCAGCCATACCAAATTCCGCTGAAAAGTAAGCAACTTTAAAAGGCTCTTCAGGACAGTAATCATCAGCCTTGATTCTGGGTTGAGAAAGGTAACGCTCAAAGTCTTCGGATACTCTCTCCAGTTGAGCAAGAAATCCCTGGTCCTTGGTGAGTTCGTTCAGCCTTTCCTGACTGACCAGGCCAAGCATAAGGACAGGATTGTGTCTGCAGTCTGACCAGAGACCCGGATCAATACGTTGAAACACATCCCTGATTTCATCCTTCCAGGAAAAGCACAGGTTATAGGAGAGTTTCCTCAACATCTCGAGTTGAGAGGGGAGTTTAGGTACTACACTATATTTGATCTTGGCTTCCATGGCTTCTCAATATATCCCATATTATAAAGTAAACTGGCAGAAAATCTTTGACATCAGGTTTGAAAATTCTCTTTTGTTACAACAGTAATCCCCCTTGGAGTTACTGTAAAACGCTTTCTGTCCTTCTGCGGTTTCACGCCAATCTCAGTATAAGGAGGGATTTTTACTCCTTCAGAAATAATGGCTTTTTTGATCTTACAGTGCCGACCTATGTTTACATTCTCCATGACAACTGATTCTTCCACAATGGACCAGCTTTGAACAAATACATTGTATGACAAGACACAGTTGCGCACAGTACTTCCGCTTAAAATTGATCCATGAGCCACAAGAGAATCAATTGCCTTTCCGACCCGAGGTTTAGGATTTGATTCCTGTGCAAATACGGTTTTAACTGGAGGATACTGCCTCTGGAAGGTGCGTATGGGCCATAGCTGACCGTATAGATTGAAGTGGGGGTCCACGCCTGTAAGGTCCATGTTTGCATTCCAATATGAATCAAGGGAACCCACATCTCTCCAGTATTCTGAATCCCTGATAGATTCAATAATTCCTTCCTGACGTTCCCCTTCATCACCAAAGAAATAGACAATATCTTTGATTTTGTTTTCTTTGCGGTAAGGATATGCCATGACCTTAAATTTTTTGAGCATATCAGGCAGAATATGCCTGCCGAAATCAGAACGATCATCATTTTTAAGCAGGTCCATAAGGATATGGGTCTTAAAGAGATAGATGCCCATTGAAACAAGTACATGGTCATTATCTCCGTGGAAACATTTTGGGTTTTGGGGCTTTTCCTGAAAGCCCAGGACCTGAAACTGGTTATTCACCTCCAGGATGCCATATTGGCTTGCGATATCCTTATCCAACTCCATGGCAGCGATAGTTGCGTCTGCATCACAGGACTCGTGAAAGTCTTTAAAACGTTTGTAGTCCATTTTACATACATGGTCACCTGAAAGGATAAGCATATGGTCGGGAGATTCCTGCTCTACCAGGTGAACATTTTGTCGAATGGAATCAGCTGTCCCCTGATACCATTTTTCACCAATCATCATCTGAGGAGGTGCGATCTTTAGATAGTGTCCAAGGTCACGGCTGAATATGTTCCACCCCTCTTCAAGGTGCTGCATCAGAGTCTGTGACTTATATTGAGGCAGAACAATTATTTTGTAGACTTCAGAATTAATACAGTTTGAGAGAGTCAGGTCAATAAGAAGGTATATTCCACCAAAAGGTATGGCAGGCTTTGATCTGTCCTTGGTAAGAGGCATCAGTCGTTTGCCCTTGCCGCCAGCCATGATCACAGCCAAAGTGTGCTTCATCTTCTCAATTACCTCGTATCTAAAAATAAAAATTCAAAATATTTTTACTTTAAGTTATTAGAGATCAGGAGACTCTTATTTTAAACAGGGTTCCGAGCATTCCAGAGAAGTCAGCAGTTGCAATAATATAAAATCTTTCTTGTGTTTTGGCTCGTCAATATTATATGACAGATATATTAGAATATCCATTGAATTACATGATCTGTCAATAAAAAACAATTGTTTTATCATTGAAACAATTTGACAATAGTTCTATTCTCTCATAAAAAAACATAGATTATTATCAACTGAATTGCATGCTGGTTAATTCAGAAAACTACCTAAAAATAACGCAATAATTATTCCACAATCCGGATAAAAGGAGAAAAGCAATGCTCAAAGTTGGATTTGTCGGATGGAGAGGGATGGTTGGATCTGTCCTTATGGAAAGGATGCAAGATGAAGATGATTTCAAGGGTTTTGAACCCATCTTTTTCACAACATCAAACATTGGTGGAAAAGGCCCCGATATAGGCATTGATATTCCTCCTCTGGAGGATGCGTTTGATATAAAGCCCCTGTCTGACCTTGATATTATTATTTCTTGCCAGGGAGGAGATTATACAAAAAAGATATATCCAAGGCTGCGAAAAAGCGGCTGGAAAGGTTTTTGGATTGATGCAGCATCAACTCTAAGAATGGATAAGGAGAGTATTATAGTCCTTGATCCTGTGAATATGTCGGTGATAAAATCGGGGCTTTCTTCGGGTATCAGGTCCTTTGTGGGAGGAAACTGTACTGTTAGTCTCATGCTTATGGCCCTGGGCGGATTGTTCTGTCAAAATTGTATAGAGTGGTTATCAGCTATGACCTATCAGGCGGCATCCGGGGCCGGGGCAAATAACATGAAAGAACTTGTATCCCAGATGGCTGCGATTGGTGACGTATCAAAGGATCTTTTAAATGACCCTGCCTCATCGGCTATTGAGATTGATTCTCTTATTACCAAAAAATTGAGAAACAAATCCTTTCCTTCTGAATATTTTGGAGCACCCCTTGCGGCCAGCCTGATACCATGGATAGACACATTAATGGAATCCGGCCAGACCAGGGAGGAGTGGAAGGGATATGCAGAGACAAACAAGATCCTTCAGTCTGATCCTCTGATACCTGTGGATGGTATCTGTGTCAGAATCGGGGCTATGCGGTGTCACAGCCAGGGCTTTACAATCAAGCTTCGAAACGACATTCCAATGGATGAAATCACTGAGATGATCGAAAAAGGAAATCAATGGGTCAAACTAGTGCCCAATGACAAGGACTCCACAATAACCAGCCTGACACCAGCAGCTGTAAGTGGTTCACTAACCATACCTGTAGGAAGGTTGCGAAAGATGCACATGGGGCCTGATTACCTGGCTGCCTTCACTATTGGGGATCAGTTGCTCTGGGGTGCTGCTGAGCCTTTACGCAGGATTTTTCAAATAATTCTCAGGCATATGTCCTGAAGGTATTCACAGAAAACCACCTCGGAGAAATAGTGCCGGGCCTATCCCTTACATGATATATCCGGTTATTTTAAAAGTGCTTAAATCCAGATTATAAAAAGCAATTCAGGTTGACATGAACCTGTTTCCTTACTAGATTAAATTTTCATCAGGAAGTGGAAAGCTCACTGGTGGGGCTCCCGGACTTCAAATCCGGTGTATCGTACCGAAAAGTGCGATAGGTGGGTTCGATTCCCATGCACTTCCGCCACCTTTTAAGTCGTTTCAATAAGTTATCTTATGTCAAATCCTTAAAAAACTGTCACGAAAACAATAAAAAAAGCCGGAGCAACCGCCCCGGCATTTCAGTAATTAAACTGTCTATTTACTGAATTTTTATGAGTCATTTTCCTGGATCCCGTTAAGTTTTTTGAATTTTTAAGGAGGTCTCCCTTTTTTTCATGGATGAAATGGTAGTGAATAAACTTCTATTTCCAGCAATGGCTACATGATTCACAGTGATAATATCTGCTTTTGAAGATTAATGGAAGACCGCATAGAAAAAATGTTACTATTGAAAAAAAGCCCCTACCCTTCCAGTTTTTGTATTTATCATATATCACATCATCACTATCACATTCAGGGCATTGATCCTTTTGAATATTTTCATCTACCGAAATTTTACTTTCATCAGACAGGATTTTCTGTGCCATCTCATAGTCAGATTTGAAAACCTGCAATTTAATCCTTCCTATTGCCTGACTGTACCAGAAGTTCATTGCTATCAGATGCTGGTCCTGTACAAAGGATTGAATATCGCAGGACTCTAATTTCCCCTTTTTACACGAGTCTCAATGAAATGAATTCTGCGACAAAATTAACGTATGATATCAGTAAGAGTCAAGAGCAGACTTTAATCCTTCCCTGGTTATGATTACAAATGCAAATGGAAAGCCTGGATAAAATGGTCTGGGTTATGACTTATAGCCGAACTCGATAGTTTTGGGCTATTTATGGATCATACAATATATAGAGATAGCAGTGAAAAGATTAATTTTTAGATCAGAGTCACTATAGATCATTTCTCTCTTCCTAAGGCTTCACGAAGTGCCTTTAGAAAACGTGGCTGAACTGAATACCCTAAATCTTGTGCTTTATGGGCATCATCCCATGCCTTCTCGTATTTTTTTGCATAAAAACAGGCAATCCCCCGATTGTAGTAGGCCAAAGCATCCCTCGGATTTATCTCTATAGCCTTATTGTAATCAGAGATGGCTTGGTCATATTGGCCTTTCCTTTTATAGGCAACCCCCCGATTGTAGTAGGCCTTAGCAAACCTGGGATTTATCTGTATGGCCTTATTGAAATCAGAGATGGCCTGGTCATACTGGCCTTTGCCAACATAGGCATTCCCCTGATTGATGTAGAAGTCGGCATCCAAAGTTTGCTTTTGCACTTCCTCACAACCCGTAACAAAAAGAATAATAAAAATCCACATTAAGAGGATGGTTTGTATATTAATTTGTTTCATAATACTCCCTTTTTTTCTCTATCCAGATTGAGCAATAAAAAATCGAGCTTCACCTCTTGCAACTTTTACGATGTCCCATTCGGAGGTTATATTCCTTGCCAAAATCTATACTTTTTGATTATCAAAATTTATTATAGACTTCATGCTGTAATCGCAACTTTTTGTCTTTGCTCACTTTGTTCGACGCAGTCCCGCAAGCGGGTTCCCAGAGTCTTTGCTCACTTCGTTCGACGCAGTCCCGCAAGCGGGTTCCCAGAATCATGGTGTGATAATGAATAATTAAGATGCGGTCCTGTCATGTTCCCGGTTATATTTCCGTCAAGTTGTTTGTTTTTTGAGAAGTTTCCCCCTTTTTTGTGCATGAAGTCAAAATTCGGATGATATTCTAATTGAAAAAACGGTTGATCGAATTATTGAACGTATTGTCCGGCTTTTTGAGCTAGGTGCAGATATTAACAGCATCGGGCAATACGTTCTAGAGCAGTTTAACAGGATAAACAAAGTGCTAAAAAATCAGCCCAAATCCAATAAACCAATAATCAAATAAGCAAATCACTGCCCGTCGCGAACGCAACGCACATATTGGCTGGTTGACTTTTTGATACGGTTAGAATTACCATTGTAAAAGTTTACATACCATGCACTGGAAGGATCACGCTCATGGTCAATATATGACGACCAAAAGATGGAAGGATTTGTATTCGGAAACGCCGTTGAATCAATGCAAGGATTAGACTGGTTCAAATCCACTATGAATTTTAGCTCACTGAAATCCGGCAGACGCCAGCCAGAATAGCCTCCATGGGAAAGGTTCTCACAATAGATTTCCGCACTGTTTAAATTACGTCGTGTGTCGTCATCCTCCTGCTGCCACATGAGACCTGTATTATTATCTGTTACTGTTCCATCGCCATTATCCGTGAAATCACTCGCTGGGTAGATCCTGGCCTTTTCAGTCTTTTGCGCGGAACCACAACCGAAAAAACCTACTGCCCCTACCAAAAAAATTGTCGTAACCAAGATAAATTTTCTCACAATTAATAACCTCCTATTTTGAAAGATCTCCATATCTACCTCATCACTATAAAGATGCTATGTTTTAGGTTTATCACTATTGCCTCCCTGAGATTGGGCCTATGAGGTAATCGGAATAACAATAACTGTGATCAATAATGTGGTTCTTAAGATTTTTATTCTATTCTTTTTCTCCTTTTTAAAAAAATTTGAGTTTTTGATTTTATTGTGGGTTCCCAAAAAAATGCATAAACTATGCCGAGCGAGGTTGTTTTTTTATATCAACCTGAAATCAAAAGGTTATTTTTACAGGTTCAGCAATAGTGGGAATATCTTATTTGTTTTGATAGAAAAAAATTGGATAAAATGTATCCAATTACAATAAAATTAATGGATAAATAATATCCAATAATAATATTTGGCTGGATAAAAAATCTATGGATTGAGGGGAAAAATTATGATTATGTTTACAGGGGAATGAAATTTAAAATATTATAGCATGCCTCATGTTTAAAACATAAGAGGTGGAATTGGAAAGAATTGAAGCCTCGGGAACTTCAGCGCAGGGTTCTCGACATGGCCTTTAAACATAAAGACCTCTACTCTGCGGATAAACCGGACCTCACAGGTACAATTCTTCACCCTGCCTGGATTGAAAAGTCAAGCGGGATTGAGGATATAAAGGTAGACAAAGCATAATGGAAGAAAACTGGGGCATCACGGTATCTTTCAGCAACCCTGAAGAATTTGATATGATGACAGCTTTTATGATTATTGAACACTTCATCTTGTAATCATAACCTAAGAGCCAAGAGTGTGGGTTGCGATGACATCATATTTATGTTTATAGATACTATGTAGGGTTCCTTGGTCAGCCTTTGGTGATATAATTAAAGGATTCATCAAACCTTTACCAAAGGAGGATTAAAATGAAAAACACCCAAGGAACCCTAAACA
>JAFDJA010000242.1 GCA_019307745.1 Deltaproteobacteria bacterium
CCGTGCCGGTCGGGAGCTAGGTTTTACCAACCTTAAGGTCAGAGTATTGGACATTGGACCATATGCCTTAAAGGCAGCCATTATCCACCTGAATATGAGCGCCAACACTATTGCGGACCTTGAAAAGGCCTTGGTTATCCGATCTCTTCATCGTGAGGATCTCCTTGGCCAAACAGAGATTGCGAAGTTGCTTGGGCGACATAAAAGCTGGGTATGTCGCCGATTGGCTCTGGTTGAACGTTTATGTGATGAAGTTCTGGAACATCTCAAGCTTGGGTTGATCAATATGACAATAGGCAGGGAACTGACCCTGTTGCCCCGGGGCAACCAATCCAAGGTATTGCGAACAATCCTTAAATATAGATTAGACACCCGGGAAACCAGGAGATTGGTCTCCAAATTACTCAAGGAACCGAAGTGGAAACATGAGAGTATTATAGGATTCCCGGAAGAGATCCTTTACGATAGAGAACCTGATGTTCCAAAAAAGAAGACAGGATGGTTACTGATCTATGACAGGCTTATTGAAGTAGAACAAATTTTGAGTGCAAGAGAGTTTGGTAAAGATAATCTTTCTAAAATTGAAAATGAAGGCCATAACCCGGTTTTAGTTGTTATAAACAGGATAGATAAGGTTATAAATAATATTAAAACATTGATTAATAATACAGTAGATTAAGGAGGTGATCTTGCCCCATTATGTAAGAAATCGTGAAGAGTTGGAGCATCTTATCGTTACGATGCATATTGACGGGTGGAGCAAACGAGCCCTTGCCGGGCATTTTAAGATAGGCCGTAATACGGTACGCCGCATATTGCGAAAAAACCAGACTCAACGGGAGGAGGGTCATGATGTCCTTAATTCTGAAAAAAAGACTCCTCGTAAAAGCAAACTGGACTCCTATGTTCCAATTATGCAAGGGCTGTTGGAAAAGTATTCGAAAATCACTGGTGTCCGACTCTATGAGGAGTTGAAAGCTGCGGGTTTTACGGGAGGCAGTACCATTGTTACGGATCGTCTGAGACAAATAAGGCCCCGATCCAAAAAAAAACCTGTTGTCCGGTTTGAGACGGACCCCGGCAAACAGGGGCAAATGGATTGGAGTCCCTATACAATTAATTTTAAAAGGACAGGGAAAGCAAAGGTTATTTGTTTTTCCTACATATTGGGTTTTTCCAGAAGGCACTATATCGACTTTACGACCAACAGGAATTTTTTCACACTGATAAGGCGTCATCAGGATGCTTTCAACTATTTTGGAGGACTACCATTACAGTGTTTATATGATAATGAAAAGACGGTTGTACTGCGATGGGAAGCCGGCCACCCTGTTTTCAATCCCGCCTTTGTTTCCTTTATCACCCATTACCATTGCAAACCAGTTGCCTGTCGCCCTGGACGGCCGGAAACCAAGGGAAAGATAGAGGCGCCTTTTTTATATGTGGAAAATAATTTGCTTAATGCCAGAGACTTTCAAGATCTGGAGGATCTACGGGGTATAAGCCGCTGGTGGCTTGCCAATAAGTCGGACTTACATAAACACGATACTACCGGACATCCTCCTCTTGAACTTTTTATGCAGGATGAGAGGTCGAGGCTTCAACCGTTACCTGCTCACCCCTATGATAGTGCTGAAGTAATATTGAGTGTATGCCGTTGTGATGGGTTCATCGAGCTTGACACGAATCTTTATTCCGTCCCCTATGAATATGTAGCCGATATCCTCACTATCAAGGCGACAGAGCATGATGTATTGATCTATAGTCCGGACCTGGAGCAAATAGCCTGTCATGAACGGTTGCCAAAGCTTGCAGGCAAATCCACAGAAAATCCGGATCATCGAAAATCAAAGAAGGTCAGATATGGTCTTGAATCGATAAAGGATACTTTCCTGTCACTGGGGCCGGAGGCGGAATCTTTCCTTGTAGGACTCAAGGAAAAGCACCCCCATAACTGTGGATTCCATGCACGCTCAATCCTTGCGTTGAAAGAGAAGTATCACTCGGACGATATTAATAAAGCTCTCAATCGTGCAACCCGCTATTATGCCTTTGATGGAAAAGCCGTTGAACGAATCCTGGCAGCCAGGGCAAAACCCAGGACACTGGAATCCTTTCGAAATCAGGAAGCCAACAAGATGCTCAAAAAAGTTTTACCTGAAATCAAACAACGCCCTTTGGATGAATATTGTCAGCTCTTATCAAATGATCACCAAACAAAAAAAGATGACATTTTGGAGGAAGGATGAAAATGGATCAAAAAATATTGGACCAGACTCTGATAAATATAAAGAGATATCTGGAAATCTTAAAGCTACGTCAAATAGAAAAAAATATTGATGAAGTATTAGCACATGCGGCAGTTGAAAAATTATCAACCTCATGTGTCCTTGAGAAGCTTTTTGAAATAGAAGCAAACGCATTAATAGAGCGAAGAATAGAGAGAAGGATCAAGGAATCCAAACTGCCGGAAAGGAAACTCCTGAATGATTTTGATTTTGACTTTCAGAAAGGGATCGATAAAGGGCAGATTATGGAACTGGCTACACTTTCCTTTGTGGAACGTAATCAGGGTCTCATAATGGCAGGCAGCTCGGGAACCGGTAAAAGCCATATCACCAAAGCGTTGTTACTGATCGGATGTCAGAGACAATACAAGTGTAGATATACAACAGCAGCACAGATGCTTAAGGATCTTATGGCCGGACTATCTGATGATACATTGGATGATAAACTCAAAATCTATAGCAGGCCCGACATCCTTTTGATAGATGAAGTAGGCTTTGATCGGTTGGAGCAGGAATCTGCCAGAAATGCTTCCCTTTTTTTCAAGGTGATCGATGCCCGCTATTGCAAAGGGTCTACCCTTATGACGACAAATATAGATTTTAAAACCCTCGGTGAATACCTTGGTGATCCGGTAGTCACCACGGCCATTGTGGACAGGATGGTTCATTATTCCATTATTATCAATGTCGAAGGCCCTAGTTGGAGAATGCATAAATCAAGGCAGCTTAATAAACCTTCCGGAAAGAAACTCCGTAAAAAGTAGCTCTAAATCAACCTATAATATCCTCCTGTCTTATCAGTATACTGCCTAATAATATTTAAAGCAGAAATAAGGTGGTCGTTTGTCCGGAGAGCAGAAACTCCAGTCGCCCTACGGGCTCCTTCCGTTT
>JAFDJA010000027.1 GCA_019307745.1 Deltaproteobacteria bacterium
CTTTTTTTAGGCTCTCCTGCCCCCCCTGCCAGACAAACCTGGCCTTTCTCTTTTTTTTAAAAAAATCCATTTTAACAGCAGGAGCTATTCCAAATTTATTACGAACGTCTTGCGGGCTGAGACCTTTACCTTTATTGGAACGAGCCGCACCTGGTCTCTACTGCTATGTGTGTTATATGCTGTCAGGTTTATATTATATAATTGTCAGGGAACTTTATATTCTCGGATAATCCTGGCATTCCATAAATCCTGTTCATATTCAACAGATTTAAAAGAAATGACACATTTTTTGTTCCGGGCGAAAAACGATATTCCAAGTTGATCCTCAGGCCGGGCTTGTACCTGGCTGTGCATCAGAAAAGTGGCCTAAAGAGCTTGTAATTAGAGGCTTTTTCGGAAAAGAAAAAAATGCGCATTTACAATTGTTCAGATAAGCACAGGATCGGGTCTCCAGATTAATTGTTCGGCTAAAATAAAAAAATCTTTTAAAATTCATCAGAAATGTGGTAAAAAAATTCTGTTTCTCAAAAATCATATTTGGCAGTTCTGTGTTTTGCTTTGACTTTACAATTTTACCCTGCATTTTTTTCCACACAACTGTCTTTTCACAGCTTGATAATTTTATATAACCGAGTCAATTCGCAATCTGAATTTTATAATTCTTCTAAGGAGGCTTTCCACAATATGACCAGTCCGGGAACAAAAAATGGAGAAATCCAGACACGTATAATGTGCACCATGGGCGGTGTGCTCCAGGTTGATGTAAGGGATGGCGAGATACTAAGGCTTCGCCCTCTTCAGCTCACTGAAGAGGAGATCAAGGATGCAAAGTGGCAGATAGATGCAAAAGGCAAGATATTTGAACCCTCTGCAAGAACCACTGTTGCACCATATTCTATCTGCTCCCGCAGAAAGGTCTATAATCCGAACAGGATCAAATATCCCATGATAAGAAAAGGATTTAAACCTGGAGGAAAATCCAGTGTGAACAATAGGGGTAAAGGTGAATTTCAAAGGATATCCTGGAATGAAGCAATAGACATAGGGGCGTCAGAGATCAAAAGAATTTGTGATACATATGGTCCGGCAGCCATTAATCCAATGCACAGGGGGCATCACACATGGGGCACAGTCCATTCTGACAGCGGAGGCCCATTAAGATTCTTTGATATGCTCCAGACAAGTGAGATGTTCACAAACCCGAACTCCTGGGAGGGGTGGTTCTGGGGCGCGGTCCATGCCTACGGATTTCAGAATAACCTTGGAGTAATACCCCAGGATGATCTTTTAGAAGACACTCTTAAAAACAGTGAGATGCTTATTTACTGGTCCAGTGATCCTGAAAAGACTTCATGGTCATATCAGGGCCAGGAGAGCGCCGTATGGAGGCTCTGGGTTAAGGAGCTTGGGATAAAGCAGATATTTATTGATCCTTTCTGCAACTACACTGCGGGTCTAAGAGCTGATAAGTGGATTGCCCCAAAGCCTTCCACAGACACTGCCATGGCCATGGCAATAGCACACACCTGGATCACTGAAGACACTTATGACAAAGAATATATCAAGACACACACATCAGGTTTTAAAGAATGGAAAGATCATATCCTGGGTAAAGATGGGACAGATGAAAAATCTCCTGAATGGGCAGATCAGATCTGTGATGTGAGGGCAGGAACTATCAGGGCAATTGCCAGGGAATGGGCATCAAAAAGGACATCCCTTGCCATACGGTTCGGAGGTGCGTGCAGGACACCATACGGCCATGAGTGGACAAGGTGCATAGTCCTTCTGCAGGCAATGCAGGGGCTTGGAAAGCCGGGTGTTAATATATGGACAGGGTATTCAGGCGCCCCTGCTGACAAGGAGTTTCAATCGCCATCATATAAGGCGCCTAACACCCCCATGATACTCGCTGCAGATAAAGTGCCTAAAAACCCCACAGAACAAGTTACATACAGGCTGCACATGCCGGAGATAATTTTGGATCCGCCGGTTTCATGGTTTTCAGCAGGTAACGGATGTGCAGGAATGGGAGCGGATTATCAGTTCAAGAAATACACATATCCTACTGAGGGTTATCCTGAAATAAAGATGATTTACAAATACGGGAACCAGCATTTTTCAACACTGCCTGCCGGAAACAGATGGGCTGCAATGTATAAAAGCCCAAAGCTCGAGTTTGTACTTGTGCAGTCTCCATGGGGACAGGGTGAGGCAGAATTTGGAGATCTCCTTTTGCCCGCATGCACAAACTTTGAAAGAAATGACCTAAGTGAGTGGGCACGTGTTAAAAATAATCAGGATACCAACTTCCGGATTGTTGTGTATCAGCAGAAATGTATTGAACCATGGATGGAATCAAAGACAGACTATGAGATATTCACTCTTCTAGCTGAAAAGCTTGGCTTTAAAGATAAATATTCTGAAGGCAAAACAGAAGAGGACTGGATAAGGGGAACCTTTGATAAGACCAGCATATCAGAACATATGGGATATGAGGAGTTCAAGAAAAAGGGGTATTATATTGTCCCTTTTCCCAAGGACTACAAACCGAAAAAGACATTAACCTCATTTTATGAAACAGGTGAAGGCCTGGACACTCCCACGGGAAAGATCGAGTTTTTGTCTGAGAGAATAAAAAAATTCATGCCTGATGATCAGGAAAGGCCTCCCCTTCCCAGGTATACGCATGCGTTTGAGGGGCCCCATGCACCATTGACTGAAAAATATCCATTGACCATGATCTCTCCCCACGCAAAATATTCCTTTCATACACAGGGAGAGAATGTGTCATGGATCAGATGGATACCTCTCCATAGGGTTCATAGAGATGGTTATAATTACTGGCCTGTACAGATCCATCCGGAAGATGCTGAAAAAAGAGGCATAAAGCAAAATGACCTTGTTAAGGCGTTTAATGACAGGGCTGAAGTCATACTGATTGCTCAGATTACACAAAAGATAAGGCCTGGAAGTGTGCTTGCTGTAACAGCTGCCATCTATGATCCTATTGAGCCAGGCAAGATAGGCTCCGTTGATAAGGGCGGTGCTGTCAATCTCCTTATGCCCAAAGAGACATTGTCAAAAAACGTGCCTGGTCAGGTAACACAGGCATTGGTAGAAATCAAGAAATTGGAAGGATAAAGGATATGAGTAAAAAGATATTTTTTATAGATGTGGAAAAATGCGTCGCCTGTTTTAACTGCTTTGTTGCATGTAAGGATGAGTTTGTTGATCACAAGTGGGAGCACTACTCTGAGGCACAGCCTGATGAGGGGCCGGCATGGATAGAAGTGCAGGAGGTTGAGCGCGGTCAGTTTCCAAAGGTAAAGGTTAATTATATACCTAAACCCTGCATGCAATGTGACCCGGCGCCCTGTGAAAAGGCCGCGGATAACAATGCTGTCACAAGAAGAGATGATGGAATACTGCTTATTGACCCTGAAAAAGCAAAGGACCAGGAAAACATACAAAAGGCCTGCCCTTATAACAGGATCTATTGGAATCAGGAACTGGACATACCCCAGAAGTGCACATTCTGCGCTCATCTTCTTGATCAGGGATATAAAGAACCCAGATGTGTTGAGGTCTGCCCTACCCGGGCACTCAGGTATGGAGATATTGAAGAATTCAAGGATGAGATGGATAAGGCTGAGCAGCTCAGGCCTGAGTTGAAAAGAGACTCAATGGTTTATTACAAAGGGGTGCCAAAGGCATTTGTTGCCGGAACAGTCTTTGATAAAGAGACAGGGGAATGTATTGAATCAGCAAAGGTCAAACTGGAGACCAGTGCCGGAATATTGGTATGCTCCACAAATAATTATGGTGATTTTGAATTTGAAGGGCTCGAAGAGGATTTCAGAGGCTCTATCTGTATTGAGGCTGACGCATACCAGCCTGTTGTGTTTAATGACCTGCATGTGGGAAAGTCCGTGTACATGGGTGAGATAAATCTGACAAAAATGGGATAAACAATTGAAATGAAAGATTTTATTCTAACCATGTGAGCAATTTGGCTGTTAATAAAAATCCTTCCTATCCCGATTTTAGCGGGACAAAGGCACAGGTGTAAGATTCAGGTTATTTTTTTATCAACAATCTGAACAGGAAATGGCCTTGACTCCAGTCCTGTGTATATTGTGTGGTGAGGGAATAGAATCTCAACATCTGCAATCAATATAGCCGGTCTTTCAGCCATCTTTAAAAATATCCCCTTTCAAAACAGGGGCTGCCAGTAAGACCGGGCGCTTTTATCCTCCCTGAAAGACCAGGCTCATCAGTCAAGGTTAAAATTATACCACCTCTGTTAAGTACTGCCATATTTTTAATTTCCGGTGTGACAGAAAAGGGAAAGTTATGTCGAGGAATATTTTCACAGTATCCTTATATAAACAGCTCTAGGAAAGACAAGCGGAATAGGGATTTAAAGGATATATTTCTTGACAAGTGAACAGCCTTTCTTATACAAATCTTTACGTGAAAAATGGCACATTCAGTATTTCTGATTTTATATTTGATACCCCTCCCCGGAAGAATCATACATTGTGATTTTCATCTAAAACTAATAGGGGCCATAAAAAACTGTAGTGCAGACAGATTGTTAACCTTTATTTCAGGTCAGTGAAGGAAATATATGATGGATTCAAGAACTGAAAAGGTCACTGCATATTGTATTGCAATCATTCTTTTTATCATTGGTATGGTCTGTTACGCTGTTTCAGATACAACACCTGATAGCCCAATAAGGGTAATGTTTGATGGCGGCAATGGGGGCAATGTCCTCTTTGATCATATGGAGCATTATTCGGTGGACGCGTATGGTTTTGATTGCATTGATTGCCACCACTATTTTGAAGAGGATTCTCAGGACAAACCTGAGTCATGTATCGTGTGTCATGAGCCGGACATAGATGATGAGGAGATGCCAAAACGATCAGACGCTTTTCACAGTCAATGCATTGGCTGCCATGAAGATGCCGGCACAGCTCCAGCCGAATGTTCCGAATGTCATGTGATGTAAATATGTGTCAGCGTGTCTTGTACCGGCAGTTTAATGGAAAATTCTAACAGGGTAAATGAATAGAGAGCGCGCAGGAGGCGAACATGATTAAAAAACCTTTTTTCAGTTTGGGAAGTCCTAAACTGGGATATCAGGTGATAGCTGCAAGTGAAAAGGATAGTGTTCAAAAGATACCCCTCCCTTCTGAAGTAACCCTTTTATTTGAATTGCATCAGATTCCCAATGAAGCTCTGAAGATCAGACCGGGAGATGAGGTCAAGACTGGGCAGAAATTAAAGCTTACAGATGAAGAGGATGAAAGCCTTATCTCAACTGCCACAGGTAAAATCCAGGAAATCTGTGATTTTACGGGTTATCTTAACAGGCCTTGCACTTCTATCATAATAAAGACCACTGAAGATATTATTGACGATGGTTTCAGCAAGGCCAATGAAACAGTATCTGCTGAAAGCACACTTGAGTTTTTGAGTTCTCTTCCTGGCGATTCTAGCTTTTCTTCAATTATCAATCCGGATTCCCCTTTATATACAATAGTTATTAACGGGATTGATAAGGATCTCATGGTTACTGCTAATCAACATATTGTGGGAACTGAAACAGAAGATCTTAAAAAGGGCATTGATTGTCTCAGAAGAATCACAAATCCTAACAATGTAGTAATAGCTGTTCCGCCAAACCTTGTTTCAAAGGCCGAAGGCCTGGGGGCAGAGGTGCAGGTAATTCAGCCAATATACCCGAATGGTCTTCCTGAGATGATCATGCAAAATGTCATGGAAAAGACAGTACCTGAAGGCGAAAACTGTGAGGATCTGGGTGTGGGTTTTGTGAACGCAGAAACGGTTGCTGCCCTTGGAAGTGCCTATAATAAGGGTCAGATACCTGTCAATAAGACCTTGACCGTTATCAAAAGTGATGGCTCATCAATAAATATTAAGGCAAGGATCGGGACACCTGTTAAGGCTGTTCTTGATGCCCTGGATATCACCACCGCAAGCGGAGACAGGCTCGTTTTTGGCGGTCCTATGACCGGCACCGCAATCTATTCGGAAGATATGCCGATCCTTCCTGATACAGACGCCATAATGGTCCAGGACAGCTCACAAATTGTAAGGTGTGCTGATACTCCTTGTGTGAACTGCGGTGAATGCGTAAGGGCCTGCCCAGCAAATGTCCCTGTCAACATGCTTATAAGGCTTCTTGAAAATGGCCTTTATGAAGAGGCGGTTGATCAGTATGATCTGCTTTCCTGCATAGAGTGCGGGCTTTGTGCGTATGTATGTTCAGCCAGAATACCTGTATTCCATTATATAATGCTTGGGAAATATGAATTTGACAGGATAAAGAGTGCGGAGGAATCCAATGTATAACCAGAAATTGTTTATAGGTTCTCATGCTCCTTTCTGGCATAACGGGAGTACCATAACCTTAAAAAGTTATAATATTATGCTGGCTGCATTGCCTGCTGTCCTATTCGGGGTAATTCGATACGGGGTGTCCGCACTGGCGGTTTTGGCATTCTCTGTGTCATGCGCCATGTTCTGGGAAATCCTCATGAATTACGCGATGAAGCGTGAGGTGAGCATTGGTGACGGCAATGCAGCTGTTATTGGGCTGATATTTGCCATGATGCTTCCTGCAACCGCTCCATGGTGGTTTGTACTGGTCGGCACATTTGTGGCAATTGTCATAGGGAAACAGATCTTCGGCGGAATAGGGTGTAATCCTTTTAATCCTGCACTGATAGCTATGGCAGTATTGACGCTCTCATGGAAAAACTATCTGAATTTCGATGCCGCACTGGTAAACTATGATGCAGACTTTTACATGGCATACCCTCTTGGCGCCTTGAAACACTTCGGGGTATCAACTTCCTACAACTATTCCTTATCAGGATTGCTTATGGGTCAGCAGGCAGGTGCGATCGGGACTACATGCGGGCTTGCACTGATCATCGGAGGGATATATCTGATCCTGCGCGGATATATCAGATGGGAGATACCTGTCTCTTTTGTAATGGGCGTCCTGATTACAGCCTGGATCTTTCATGCGGCCGATCCTTCAAAATACGCGTCACCCATGTTCCAGTTGCTCACAGGCTACACACTGTTTGGCGCATTTTTTCTGGCAACTGAAGATTCATCATCACCGGTCAATTTTGTTCCTATGCTTATTTACGGGGCCATGGCAGGTCTGATGATAGTGCTTATTCGCAATATAGGTGCCTACATAGATGGTACCGTATTTGCTATTCTTGTGCTAAATTTGGTCAATCCACTTATTGACAAGATTAGACCAATGGCTATGGGAAAGGGGATTGAACATGCGTGAGATGTTTAGACTCTTTATAGTTGTTGCAATCTTTAGTGCTGTCGCAGGACTGGCGCTGGCAGCTGTTCAAACCTGGACTGCCGAGAAAATCGAAACTCAGGAGCTCAAGTATGTAAAAGGCCCTACACTTATCAGAATATTTGAAGGCTGCTCTAATGATCCTTTGAATGATCGTTTCAAATTGATTGACAATGAAAAAGAGATTAATTTTTTTGTTGGAGCGTTCGATGGAAATCGAAATTCAGTGGCATTTGAGACAGCTGGTAAAGGATTTGGCGGGGATATCGGAGTATTGGTTGCCGTCAACCTTGAGACTGAAGAGATAGTTGGAATCGGAGTCACCACACACGGTGAGACTCCTGGTCTTGGGTCAAGGACAAAGGATGATCCGGCTTTTTCTGCCCAGTTTAAGGGGACATCTATTAATGATCCTTTTAATGTAAAGGCAGATGGGGGTTCTGTGGATGCTGTAACAGGTGCGACTATATCTTCTAGAGGAGTGTGTTCAGCTATCACCGAGGCATCAGAGATGTTTTCCCGCCTTAAAGATGATATCAAGCAGAATCTGAACGGATAAAATACAGGGAGATAAAATTTTATGGCAAAGAGCGTTGTTCAGGAGTTCACAAAGGGATTATGGAATGAGATCCCTCCGTTTCGCCTTGTCCTGGGTCTGTGTCCGACACTTGCTGTCACCAAGACCCTTGAAAACGGTGTGGGTATGGGAGTGGCCACAACATTTGTCTTGATCTGTTCCAATGTGCTTATATCAATGCTCAGGAATGTCATCCCCAAAAAGGTCAGGATCGCTTGCTTCATTATTGTAATAGCCACATTTGTGACAATAGTTGAACTGGCTATGAAGGCCTTTCAGTACCCCTTGTATCAAAGCCTCGGGATATTTATCCCTCTTATTGTTGTTAACTGTATAGTGCTTGGCAGGGCAGAGGCCTTTGCAGCAAAAAACAGTGTTGTTCCGTCTTTTGCCGACGGCCTTGGAATGGGCGTGGGTTTTACCCTCTCCCTGGCAACTCTGGCCGCATTTCGTGAGATCCTGGGCGCCGGAACAATTACTATTCCGTTTATCAGCAAGGTTATACCTGTTCTGGGGTCCGCTTTTGAGCCCTTCGCGTTTATGATTGAGGCCCCTGGCGCGTTTGTGTGCCTGGGACTCTTGTTGTGTGTCATGAATATGCTGGGGAAAAATAAGATAATATAGGCAGGGAGAAGATGAATGGTTGACTACCTTGTACTCGCTATAGGCTGTATATTCGTAAATAACATCCTCTTGATGCAATATCTGGGGAATTGTCCTTTTCTGGGTGTATCAAAAAAGATGGAAACCGCTGTCGGTATGTCCATGGCGGTTATCTTTGTCCTGGTGATGGCAGGAGTAATGACCTGGATAATAGACACGGTGGCGCTGAAACCTCTGAAGGTCGAGTATCTTAAAACCCTCTCTTTTATCCTAGTCATCGCGTCTCTGGTACAGTTTGTTGAGATGTTTTTAAAGAAAAGTATTCCTGCACTCTATGCCGGACTTGGGATATTCCTTCCTTTAATAACCACAAACTGCGCTGTCATGGGTGTCTGCCTTATCAACATCAAGGAGGAATACAATTTTCTTGAAACCCTTACCGCGTCTTTTACCTATGCTGTAGGCTTTGGTCTTGCCCTGATACTGTTCGCAGGCGTCCGTGAACGCATACTCCTTGCAAGGGTGCCTAAACCCCTTCAGGATACTTCAATCGGCCTTGTGACCGCCGGTATGCTTTCCCTCGCTTTTTTTGCTTTTAAAGGAATGGTCTAGTGTCTGTCTGTTATATGATACCATATTACAAAAAAGGGATTGGAGCAGTTAAATGCTAGAGGCCCTGTTACTGATGGGAGTTTTGGGCGCGCTCATTGGAGTCGGGCTGGCCCTTGCTTCCAAGGTATTTTATGTCTATGTTGACCCCAAGGTGGAGGCCATTGATGAGGCCCTGCCAGGAGCAAATTGCGGCGGCTGCGGTCTGCCGGGCTGCGGTGCTAACGCGCTGGCAATTGCTGCCGGGGAGGCATCGTCTTCATCATGTGTTGCAGGAGGACCTGAACTGGCCATTGAAATCGCGGGGATCATGGGTGTCACCATAGAGGCAAGAGAGCCTGATATTGCCAGTCCCGGGTGTTCATACGGTACTTATGATGCTGATCTGAAATATATCTATGACGGAATAAATGACTGCAGGGCTGCAAACCTGCTGAACGGCGGTTTAAAAGAATGTCCGATCGGCTGCCTTGGATTTGGAACCTGTGTGAGGGCCTGTCCCTTTGATGCCATTGAAATGGGTGAAGACAACCTTCCGATGGTTGATCCGGACAAGTGCACCGGGTGCGGCACATGCGAACGCGTCTGCCCCAAGCATATCATTACTCTTTCTTCCTATACGCGTCGTATCCAGCACGAGTATACCCTTGATGAATGCTCTGCCCCATGCCAGAGGGCATGTCCTGCCGGGATAGATATTCCATCCTACATAAAACAGATTGCCGAGGGCGATTATCTCAAGGCGGTGCGTATAATCAAGGAATCCAATCCATTCCTCCTTGTATGCGGCCGCATCTGCATTGAACCCTGTGAATATGAGTGCCGGCGCAACCTGGTGGATGAACCGGTTGGCATCAATGGGTTGAAAAGGTTTGTTGCTGATTATGAGATGAATTCCAATAAAAGGGTGCACAACCCAAGGGCCCCTGAAACCGGGAAAAAGATAGCGGTTGTGGGCGGCGGCGTTGAGGGGCTTACAGCCGCGTACCTCCTGAATAGGCTTGGCCATGACTCCACCGTATTCGAAGCCACTTCCAGGCTTGGTGGCCTTCTGCGTACAGGGATTCCTGAAAACAGACTCCCACAGGAGGTGTTGGACTGGGAAATTGACAGCATTATTGAGGCAGGCGTTCAGAAAAAGATGAAGCAGAGGCTCGGAAGGGAGTTCAGCATTGCTTCTCTGCTTGGGGGCGGATATCAGGCCGTGTTTGTGGCAACTGGCGGGTGGGATACTCAGCTTTCCGGGGGAACCGGGATGGAAGGAGTCTTGAGCCCGCTGCCCGGTGTACACCTCCTTATTGATTTCATGCTCAAGACAAGGGCCGGTAATAAATACCATGTGGGGAAGAATGTTATGATACTAGGCGGGGGAAGGGCCGCCCTGGAGGCCGCGGAATCCTGCATAAATGAGGGAACTGGTAGCGTAACTATTGTTATTCGGGAATCAAGGGAACAGTCGTCGTTTAAAGATGAAGAGGTGGTAGCTGCAGAATCCAAAGGGATACATTTCTGTTTTCAGTGTGCAGTGATAAAAATGATTGGTGAAGATGATCAGCTCACCCATGTTGAGTTGGCCCGGATCAGCGCATTTGGTGAAGAAGAGGCTGAAAGAATAATTTTTCCTGTCAACACACTGCTCACAGGTACAGGCAGATTCCCTGAGCTTATCTATGGACTTCAGCAGTTTGAAAAAGAGGATAATGACCTGTCTTCAAGTCATCTCAATTGGGAGACGTTTTCAGTTTATCCCGGGCCATTTGCAAAAGAGGATATTGGAATTTTCAGGCCAGGGGAGGAGATGAGTGATTACAAGGCAGTTGTTGAGGCAGTTGGTGCTGGACGCAGGGCAGCAAGTTCAATACAGAAATATTTGACAAATGGACCTGTAGAGGCTCCGAACAATATAATCAAAAGACATATGAGAGTGCTGAATCTGTCTGAACTTTTGCCTATAACCGAGTTGCAGAGGCAGAGAATGACTGAATCATCCAGGCAGAAGCGGATCAATGATCCATCTCTTGAAATCATTGTTGGATATTCGGAAAATCAGGCAATTAATGAGGCGAAACGCTGTCTGCAGTGCGGTCTAATATGTTATCGAAAGATTAAGGCTCCTCTACATTAAGGCTGCTTCCGGAAGTTCAGATAGAGATAATGGAAAAATCAAAAATCCCGGCTATTCTGTCCGGGATTTTTTTGTTTTTACTATTTCCTGTCATGCATCATTACGAATCAGGATCCGTGTCATCCGGGGATGATGCCCATCGCCTCTGACTTCAGACCTTCTGTCATAAATTCTCAAGACCAAAAATGTCATCCCCATAAATAAAAATCCTAGAACAACCGATGCCAGTGATTGGTTAATATGGAGGGGGCCTGACAGGGCTGCCCCCAGAAAAGCCCCAGCCATCAGGGTTGCTATGGGAACAAGATAGACAAGCATAGAGACCTTCATCAGCATACCTTCAGGAATACTTACCTCAACAAGGTCCCCCTCATTTGCCTGAAGCGTGTTAGCGACCTCCGCAGTAATATCATTTTTAGATACTTCACATGAACCATGTGACTGACAGTGGGCTCAGGCAGCCCGCTGCTTAATGCGGACCATTGCTGTCCGGCCATCTGTCTTTATGACTACACCCTGTTCTTTTATCAATGTCCTTCCTCTTTGTTTCCATGAAAGTTTTTATGTCCCGGGCCTTTATGATTATGTTTAATTTGATTGATATAATGGGGATTTCGCTTCAAAGCACAGTAATTAATCACTTATGGTCTTCTTGAGATTCGGCATCGTCTCAGGCTTGTCCCGGTATACTATCTTGTTGTCCCCTTCGCGGGCAGTTACGTTTTCATAAACACCTGTATCCTTCTTCACCAGCTTTGTAAATCCCATATCCTTTAACTCTGAATTGGTCTTCGGGGTGTTGATATTAGTGATGGATATAATTTTTTTCACAGGCGTTTTGCATTCCGGACATTGGGTCATCGGCTCATCCTTAATAGACTGTGTAATCTCAAATACCTTGCCCAGTCCGCATGGTTCTTCCTCATGTTCATATTCATATACGGCCATTTTGGCTTCTCCCGGTTGTTGGTTGCTAATCGATGTTAAATGTCAACTTTCAAGGGCCATGCCCTTACAGATACATCATGAGACATAATCTAACCCTTATGTATCAGTTGTCAATTTTTTTAAAATACTTTTTCTTGCAGAGATTTTCAATCTCAAGGAGCCTGTCGACAGGACCGTTAAAGTCTTCTTTTCCCACAGTAAAGACCCAATGGCCATACACTATGGCAGCTCCATTTTGTTCCAGAGCAGGAGGAATCGTCCTGCACAGTCCGTATTTGCCAGTACCCACTTCACCAAGAACAATGGGGATATTATCTATATAACGGGTTTCTGGACAACTTCGGAAGCATTCCTTATTAAATTCACACCTTGTCTTTTCACAGTCCATCGACATTATTACAGCGAATCTGGGATGACCATGAAGCACGGTGCGGCAACCAGTCCTGAGGATCGCCTCCCTATGGGCACTCAGTTCACTTGAAGCGGTAATGACAATGGATGAAGAATTATCAAGGGGACAGATATCAATACATCCCGGAAGCGCGTCAAGGGAGCTTGTTGTCTGTGAAATATAAATGGAGTCTCTAAACCTGCAGGAGATATTACCGAAAAATGAGTCCACAAGATCCAGTTCCACGGTTCTTTTTCCTGCCTCATCCATGGCCTGAATGATCTGCCCCTCATCTGAAAACGGACCTGCCATCAGTCCATGTTGATCTATTGACTCTTTTTTATCAAGTACACTGCTGACCTTTTCAAAAACCTCTTTCTGGCGGATCTTGACTACACCTGCTCTGGAATCAGCAAGAAAATCGGAAAAGAATTTTACAAAAGAGGCAAAACAGACAGAACTGAATGTGATAAAGGCCTGTTCAGGACTCACCGTGCCAAAGGAAATGATCCCATGACCCGGAATAATCGCGATCTTTCGTTTTTTAAGGATTCTGGCAATAGCAGTGATTGTGAACTCATCCGCAACCGGTAGATCATGCATAAATGTGCGGGTTTCACAGTCTTTTGGAAAGATAACGCCACTGCTCACCGAAGCAAGATATTCTATGATTGTATAATAAGGCTCTGCAGGTCTTGAAAACAGGAGAGAATTGATGTTCAGTTCATCAAACACGGGACTTAGCACTTTGCAGGCAGGGTCATCCCTGTTCCATACAAGATCCGCGTCCAGAAATCCCATAAGGGGAGCTCCTTCCGGGGCAATCTCCGCCTGAACAAGCCTTGCGGCGTATCTGTTAATCAGCTCTTCCATTCCAGTCCCAGCTCTGCCGCTTTATGTTGTAAGGGGATTCCATTGCTATCAAGTCCGCGAATCCTGTAGTACCTGGCACGTGCCTGGAGGAAGTCCTCCCTGTTCAGCCCCGGCACATCAAACCCTGCGCCTGAGGTGCCACCGAACTCAAAAAATCTCTCAGGCAGGTCATCGTGTGCCGCATAAAAACCATTAAGCGCGTTCATAATGCGTTCCTGATAGACCGTTCTCTCTCCTGCCCTAATTAACTCCTGAGCAGATGTCTCAATTCCGGTTATCGCGGTGTACGCCTTTGCGAACTCCTCAAGGGATGCTGCTAGAAACAGGAAATTGCAGACGGTCAGGGAGTCCACAACCGCGTTCATATCCTCTGCTATTTTTATGATTCTTGCCTTGCCCTGAAAAGAGAACCTGTCAGTAGAAACAGGTTTTCTCAGGATCTCATGGCTGATAGGGTATGCCCTGAGATGACAAGGCCCCCCCCCTGGTTGAGATGGCATAAGCCAGGGCCATGCCATATGCGCCTCTGGGGTCATAGGCCGGGATCTCCTGTGCCTTTACACTCATGGATGCGGAATTACAACCTGTATCATCGGCAAAGGCTGCGCTGCCCTTTCCAAGTTCCCGGCCCTCTCCTTTTGAAAGGCCGATATCCTCCAGAAGGGAGATGATCCTGTCAGGTGTAAGCCTGTTTCCCGTGATCTCCGAAAAACAAGCAAGCGTGGCAGCCGCGCTTATGGTGTCCATCCCCATGGAATTGCAGATTCTGTTTGCCTGTATTATTGAGTCTATATCTGTATTTACCAATAGGGCGCTGAAATGGGACATGGTTTCAAACTCAGGTATTACCTCTCCGTTTGCCCCCCTTTTTTTGCAGAGTATATGGCATCCTTTACACCCGTCCTTTTTTGGCCTGAACTTTTTCTGATACGCATGGGCGTTCATCCTGGCTGCATCAGAAAAACGAGTTCTTTGAAAATTTTCCGTTGGCATCATGCAGCGGCTATCCATAAGATCATACAACGCGCCTGTGCCACGATTTGAGATCCCTGCCTCTCCCATAAGCACGGGGGAAGCAGCAGCAAGCCGGTATATTTGCTCACGTGCTGCTTTAAGCTCAGTTTTATTGTGCACAGGTGTATTTTCAGATCCTTTCACAGTTATATATTTGAGATTTTTCCCCGCACACACAAGGCCCAGACCATTTCGGCCAGCCGCAAAATGGCGGTCTACCATTATGCTGGAAAACCGAACCCCATTTTCAGCGGCAGGCCCTACACAGAGGACCGATCCTTTTGATTCGCATTCCTCATGCACCATATCTGTCATAGCCCCCTTAAGGTGATCCGCGTCCCTGATCACCCAGTGGGAGTCTGTGATCTCTATGCCGCACAGACAGTCAGACCTGCCTGTGATAATCAAGCCGTCCCAACCCGCCTTTTTTAAAGATGTGCCGAAGCTCCCCCCCACAGACGAGTCCCCAACAGTGCCAGTTAGTGGTGATCGAGACATGATACACATCCGGCCGGATGTGGGAGAAGCGGTGTTGACAAGGGGTCCTGTGAACAGGAGGAGCGGCATAAGGTAATCATCCCATGCCCGTGTAACATGCCTCTTTAAAAAACATCCCGCCATGCCTCTGCCTCCGATAAACATGCGGCAAAACTCAGGAGAAAGACTTTGTTCGAAACCAGTCCTTTTTGTCAGATCAATCTGCAGCAGTCTTCCGCACCAGCCAAACACTGTTGTTTTCCTCTTATTGCCTGAATTTAGTGCCGGATATCTCCTGTGGTTTGAAGTGCCTCGCAGTGATACCTGATATAAAATTCAGATGAAAATTTTATAAAACCTTTCCAAGGCATGCAGGAAAAGACAGAGACGAGTTTTTTGTCACGCCTCTGATAATCTTGGAGCCAGGGCAGGGTATCTTGCAAAAAAATATAGCATAACCAGGTTAATTAATATATAAATAAGCCCGAATGGATTTTCAATAAATTAGTGCCAATATTTCTTAGGAGGAGATCAAGTATGGGGAAAGACGGACGAAACATATCCAGACGTGAATTCATGCGCCAGGCAGGAATAGGAGCTGCCGCTCTTGCCGTTGCATCCAGTACACCGCTGAAAGGCGCCCTGGCCTCAACCGTAAAAAAGGGGATGGCCTACAGAAGACTTGGGAGGACCGGGCTTGAGATATCTGAAATTACCATCGGGTGCGGCGGCATTAACCCCAGCAAGGCTAATATCCTTCGTGCCGCCCTGGCCCAGGGGATCAACTATATTGATACATCAAGCGGTTATGGGAAGGGGCAGAGCGAGGTCGCTATTGGTGAGGCAGTCAAGGCCATGGGTATCCGGGATAAAGTTTTTATAGCAACCAAGGCAACAGGCGTCAGACACGGCCCCCTTATTAATGCCCCTGCCTCAGTCGTGGAAAAGGCTGTACGCGAAAACCTGGAGGGCAGCCTTAAAAGACTTCAGAGCGATTATATTGATGTATACTTTGTCCCCCATGGAGCTGTAAACGTCAGTGAGGTAGGGTACCCGGGACTCAAAGAGTGTCTGGAAAAATTAAAGAAAGAGGGAAAGATCCGCTTCACAGGGGTCTCAACACACACCAACTATGTGGATATTTCTATGGCTACCATCAAGGACGGCTATTATGATGTGCTTATGTCTGTGATAAGTTCTTCCACGCTTGTCCCCAAGATCGGTGAGATAGTAAAAAATTCCTACTTTGACAGGACTCAGTTGAGGAGCAGAGGAAAGAAAGGCAGCAAAGGCAGATCGGTCCTTGATATGCGAGATGTGCTTAAGGAGGCAAAGGCCTCAGGCATTGGGCTTGTAGCGATGAAGGCAGCGAACAAGGCCTACACCCCGGAAAATGTCCATGAAATTGTAAAGGGTGAACTGGCAAAAGACACCAATATGAGTTTTCACCAGGTGGCATATCGTTTTGTGCTTGATCTTCCGCAACTGTCCGCGGTGACCGTTGGCATGTCATCCATGACACACGTGGATGAAGCCCTTGCAGTCCCCCAGCAGAGTCTGAGTTGAGGTATTCATTTAGTATAAAAGATTAAAGTGTTTATCATTTAAAATATTGATCAGAATATTTGGCGAGCTGATTCACAGCTATTCTAAACCTTAAGATCAGCAAAAGACAAATTTTAAAAGGAGCTTTATCAATGTATTCAGTCTCACATACTTTACGGATAGCCTTGCTTCTTGTTGCAATATTTCTCCATACAGTTCCTGGCGCTCACTCGTGTGACCTGAAGGAGGTTGATTTTATACCAGGGGGCTGGGAGCTTGAGGGAGAAATAGAAAACTACAATGCAGACACCTTATATGAAAAGATCAATGGGGCAGCTGAACAGTATGAGGGATATAATGTGGTAAGCCTGGCATATGCCGGGCTGAAGAGTAAGGACAATCAGTACATTGATGTCTACCTCTATGACATGGGCACACCTTTACGAGCCTTTGGTATTTTTTCCACAGAACGCTCAACAGGTCAGCCTGGTGTCACTCTGGGTCGTGGCGGATATCTTATGGAGCCTGGTGTCTTTTTCTGGAGCGGGCAATATTATGTGCAGTTGCTTGCTTCCGACTTTGGAGAAACGATGCAGAATCTGTGCATAACAATAGGCGACACATTGGAATCATGCCTTGAGGACACAGAAAAGCCCATATGGGGACTGAATATCCTGCCCAGGGAGGACAGGATAGAAGACTCTATCCAGTATTTAATGAAAGATGCCTTGGGGCTGGATTTTTTGACAGAATGTTTTACAGCTCAATACCAGAAAGGGGATAAAAAAATAACAGTGTTTATTTCAATACAATCTTCTTCTGATACGGCAGCAGACACATTTACAGCCTATACCAAATACCTTGTAAAATACGGGAAATCCACATCCAATATGAATGTTGCAGGGGCACCAATGGCGATGGGAGACATGTACGGTGTCTTTGATGCGGTGTTTAAAAAAGGCAAATATGTGGGTGGGGTAACTATGGCGAGCGACCAGGTGCTTGCGGAAAAAACGGCAAAAGAGTTTTTGCAGAGTGTGTCTGTGGAGTAATCTCCCAATTCCGTCTCATACCCGGGCGGCATAGATTAATATGCGAATTCAACGATCCTGAATTTGATCCATGGGGGGATCTCCTTTTCCCCCTGTATCATGCATGCGTCGGAAGGGGTTAGCCTGCCTGTGGATGGCCTAATGAACAGAGCTGTATCAGATCAATGATTGTCTTTACAGTGTAGCCGAATACCTGTCCCTGTTATTCTTCTTTCTTTCATCCTTCCATGCATCCAATTTCCTGTTGATAAAATTGATTGTTAATTGGTGTTCATTGCTTCCTCGACCTTGAATCCTTATGGGTTCTCCAAATGCAAAGTGTATGGTCTTTGAGATATCAATTTTTCCAAAGTCTTTGAGGTATCTGCCATTGCCCCACGCGTCTGTCATCAGGGCAAGAGGAATGACAGGGACACCGGCCCTGTTGGCAAGTTTTATACCAATGGTGTTGAATTGGTTAGGGTCAAATGAATCTGCCCGGGTTGTTTGCGGAAAGACTATAATTGAGACACCTCGTTTCAGTCTGTCCACCCCTCCTTCCAGTACGACCTTTAAATCCTCGCGAGGATTGGTTCGGCCTACTGAAACAGGATCCCGTGAGCGCATGATGTGTTTAAACACGGGATATTCGAGGAGACTGCTTTTGATTACAAATGTCACTTCTTGAAATGACCGGATAACGCCGGGAAGGATGAGCGTTTCAAGGATGCTCATGTGGTTGCCAATCACGACACATGGCGTATCCAATTGTCTTAGGTGATCCAGTCCTGTAATTTCAAAACGCACCCCGATTTGTTCTAATGCCCGCAGGACCTCAACACTGCTTTTAATCCATTCTGCGTCATCATATTGCCCCTTTTTTGCTTTCCCCCCTCCCCTCCATGTAATACCGATAAACCTGCTATAAAAAAACAGGGTCGGGAAGATCCTAGCAATAAAGGGAACCTCTTTAGGTTCGGTTCGATATTCTTCTCCTGCAAATGGTAATTGCTCCTTATGAGGTGCTATTTCATTGGGGACGTCTATCATCTTGATTGCTCTTTTGATGGATGGTTTTTAAAAAACTCATTTTTGATTTCCGGCATTGTATATGGGAAGGGCACTAACTATGAAACCCGCACATTTGAAGTAAGTGCCTTGAAATCATATCCAGTGGGATTCTGAAATACTCCCAGATCAAATTCTGGCGCCACTGCAAGGAGGTGATCAAAGATATCCGACTGTATGCTTTCATAGTTTGCCCACACCTTGTCATTACTGAACACATACACCTGCAAAGGAAGACCGTTTGGAGTGGGTTCGAGCTGTCTGACCAGAAAGGTCATCTCCTTATTTATCTTTGGGTGGTTGTTAAGATAAGACAGGATGTAAGCCCTGAAGGTTCCGATATTTGTCATCCGTCTTCCTGATATGTCATCGGGATCAATATTAAGCTGTTCGTTGTGGGCTATTACATCCTCTTGTTTTTTCCTGATATAATTCTTCAGATAATGAATCTTTTCAAATCTGTCTATCATTTCCCCTGTACAGAACTTAATGGTGGCCATATCAATATAGATGGACCTCTTTATCCTGCGTCCTCCAGATTCCTGCATACCCCGCCAGTTTTTAAAGGAATCTGACACAAGGGCATAGGTGGGGATGGTTGAGATGGTCTTATCCCAGTTTTGAATCTTGACGGAATTAAGGGAGATATCAATCACGTCACCGTCAGCGCCATACTTGTCCATCTCGATCCAGTCGCCAATGTGAACCATGTTGTTCGAAGAAAATTGAAAACCCGCGATAAGGCCAAGTATGGAGTCCTTAAATACCAGAAGCAGTATTGCGGTCATGGCACCAAGGCCGGTCAGGAGCCCCCATGGTGAGCGGTTCATCAGAGTGGCGATGATAAATATTACACCAACAGAGAAGAACAGGATTTTTATAAGTTGTACATATCCGCGGATGGGTTTTTCTCTGGCAATCTCACGGGCATTGTAGATTTTCATACAGGAGTTAAGAAAACTGTCAATAATAAAAAGTCCTGTAAGTATCATGCAGGCAAGGCTAATACGCTGAATCCAGACCTCTATTGCCGGCAGGGCAGAGGCAGAAAGGTAGATAATAAGGGCAGGTATAAAGTAAAGCAGCCGGACAAACACTCCTTTTTCCAGAAAGGTATCATCCCAGCTGAACCGGCTCCTTCTCACAAATTCTGTGAATCTGACAAGCAATATCTTTTTTGCAACCCAAAAAGTAATAAAACTTATAGTAAGAGCAGCTATGAGGATGACTCCATGGGCAATTAATGTTGACCCGGACCCAAGGCCATTGTTTTCCAGCCAGTTGTAGATTAAAGGATACATATTCGTCTCCTATGGAGTAGATACATAAAGTAAGAATAGTAGAGGCATTACCTCTTCCCTGTGCCTTGACATGCTCATGTCATGCGAACTATTAAAATGGCTATAGGGCCATATTGGGAGATAGCGTTAATAATAAGGGCGGTTTCCCCCGCATCAAACAGCCAGGAAACACATTTACTCTTATGGCTTTACTTTTCCTGCCTGGCTGCCCAAAACCCAGCCACGTTTATTATCACTAATCCTGATAAGCGACCAGCCGTCCTCATCTCTTTCTGACTCAACCATAGTGCCTTCATGAAGTTTAAAGAGTACAGTATCCTTGATATCCGGTCCGGCGAGTACATTTACTTCAGGTTCAAGTATAATGGCACGGTCATCAGAGTTTAACTGATAATACTTCAAGCCAAAGGATAATCCTGTGATAAGCCAGAATACGGAGAAAACAATCATGAGGTAGTAATTCCAATCTGCCCTGCTATAAAGTCTGACAATAAGAATCCCCCAATACAGAATATTTATTGCCGCAAATATCCAGAAAAGCTCTGCGAGGTTAAGGGATCCATTCCAAAAAAAGGCCATGGAGATAAAGCTGTCTTGCACATCCACCGCGTCCTGTATAAGATCCATTGCATGGTTGAGGTTGAAGTTCAGATCAGCATCCCTTGGCATCAGGGTGGATGCTCGTTCATAATTGAGAATGGCCTCACCCAGCTCGTCTAAACGGAAATACCCATTGGCAAGGTTATAAAAGAGGTGTCCGCTTTGGTATCCTTTTTTAATAAGTTTTTCATATTGGTCTATTGCTTCCTGATACCGCCCCTCGTTGTATGCCTGGTTCGCCTCAAAAAAGATCTCTTCCTCTTTAGACTGGGCTAAAGTCAAGGAGGCGGATAAAAATAGAAACATGAGAGCAACAGACATTATTGATATAATTCTCTTCATCTTGCCTCCTTTTCTATTTTTTTAATAAGTGCGAGTAAAGTTTCGGTTGAGATTACATCGTCACCCCTACCTGTATATGCGGCATTTTCAAAATTCTGAACCAGTTGCTTCAACTGTTTTATGGTTTCACTGCTTACACCATTTTCAAGGAGAATTTCAGCAGCCTCAGTTGCGGTAAGAGCGCCCAGAGACAGGCGGAATCTGTCATTATAGTAATCTTTTAGACAGGTAAGCATTCTGCTTGCACAAGCTTTTTCCTGGGAACATTGTTTTATTAATGCCTTTGCCGCCCGTTTTGCCTTGGCAACACAAATTTCCTGCTCAGATCTATTAGAAAATCTGACACCATAAATGGCAACGCCATAGATCAAAATTGGGACCGCCAGTATAATCCATAACAGGGGCCTCATAGTATGAAACCCTGAACCTGTAAGATTCTTCATGCTGGTGTGAACAGGCAGTATGTCATAGCCCAGTTCCTGGACCTCTTTTTTCACTATCCCGGGCTGGGTCTGATTCGTTGTCCCTACTGTGAAAAGTTCGATCTTCTCCGCTTCACCTGGTATCACAAAAAGGGAAATATCTCCCGTACCTGTTGTCCTGTATGTACGATCCGTTGTATCAAAATAACTCAAGGAAAGAGAGGGTACAAGGCACAGGCCATCTTTTTCAGGCACAATAGCCCATTTCATTATTTTTGACCCTGTCAAACCTTTAGAATCATAAGCCTCTGAAAGAACAGGCTGATCCGCGTAAATCTTCACATCCGTCATTTCCGGAAACTTCAAATCAGGAATACGCTCAATATTTCCTCGCCCTTTCAAGACAACCGTAAGGGTCGCAGAGTCACCCTTTTTTACCTCTGTTGGCTCTATGACACCTTCAATTACAAAGGTTCCTACTAGTCCACTGAAATCAGGAGGTCTACCCTGTTCAGGAAGGGGGAGCACTGTAAGTTCGATTGGCTCGCTTGCTAAGGTCTTCTGCTGTCCAGTTTTCCTGGAAAAAAAAGGATCATCAAAAAATCCGAACGGTGACCTGCTATTCCCATTTATCAACGTAAATGTCATGCGCGCGGGACGAATACCGTAAACACCTTTTTGTGATGGTATCAGCGCGTAGCGTATTTCAAGCACATTGAAATTCTGGCCATTATAGACGCTCTGATATTCAAAATGATTACCCAGCTGCTTAAAGGTTATATTATCAGCTTCAGGAAGGCTGAGGGAGATATTGGAGATGGATTCTCTCCTATAAAGTTTAAGTGTATAGATGGCCTGCTCCTCCACATAGATCTCGTTCGAGGAAACAGTTGCTTCTAAAAACAGGATGCCACGGTCAAGGCCTTTTGACTTAGAAGGCTCTGTGATAGTAATTGTTTTTGTGCTGCTTGTTGCTGTCTTTCCATTTACCTTTACTTTTACAGGGCCTACAACAAAGGTGCCTGCCTTTTCAGGCATAAGGGTATATGAAAACTCCTTACTTGAACTTACCTTGCCGTTGATCATCTCGACACGGCTTGAAGTTCCGCCCTGACGGATTTCAAAGTCTTTAAACCCGCTCAGGATTGGTTGATCACTGCTCTGGGTCCCTGATACCTTGACTGTCATGCCTATAGTATCTAAAAGGGTTGCCTCTGTGCGATCCAAAACAATGGATACAGATACATCTGCCAACACCAGGCAGGGAAGCATGATTAAGGAGGCAAGTACCGTATATATTAAAGCTGTTCGTCTCATAGGTTTTCTAAATCAATAATTAAGGACTCAGGTAATAATTATAAATTCCGGCAAAGAGGCTTGTTCTCCTTCTGCCTTATATGCCTGCTGTCAATCTGCCGCCATAGGCTATCAGCCTTGCTCCTTCAGATATTTCCCACTTCAAACCTACCAGTCCTTCCCGGACCCCACACCTTTTCTTTTATCCTCAGGGATCTGGAACTGCATAAATCGGGATCTATCCTCCTGCAGGTTATCCAACAGCGCCTCTGCTTTTTTTTCATCAAGTGAGGCAGCCATCTGTTCCTGCATCTCCTCCTGGTTCAGTTCAGGCATTCCCGGGGAGCCTTCCAGCTCTCCCGAAAGATCCTCAGGGGACTGCTCCCCCTCATCTTCCCTGCCTTTCTGCTGTTGATCGGAGCCCTGCTCTTGCTCCTGGGTATCAGACTGCTCTTCTGATTGAGATTTTTCAGATTCCGACTGGTCCTGCTCTTTGGAGTCCCCGGATTCTTCCTTCTGCTCGTCTCCGGATTCACCTTTCTGCTGCTCCTCTTGTTGCTGTTCTTTCTGCTTTTTCTTTTCTCTCAGGGCGAGTTCTATGTTGTATCTTGCATCCATGTTTTCAGGCATATACTGGATCGCCTTTTTAAAATATTCTATGGCAGTCCCGAAGTCCCCCTGTTTAAATGCTATATTCCCAAGGTTATAGGCGCTTTTAAAGAGGGTATGCTCATCCTCCGCCCTTCGCAGCACACTGGAAAAGGCAGATGCAGCGCTATCGAAGTCACTATTTTGAAATGCCGCACAGCCCTTGTTATACCGATAACGGGTATCCCTTGGATTATCCATATCAAGCTCTGTGTAGGCCTCCTGGGCCTCGGCAAACTTACCCTGTTCATAGAGGAGATCAGGATCTTCTGCACAAATTGCTGTCTTTGCGAAAAGAAGCATGGGGCAAACAATAATAATACAAATTTTTTTTATGAAAAAATGGTCCATATTATATTCTATTAATTAATATCTTAAACCTTCAGCTACGCTGAAGGTCCAAGCTTTGCTATGCGGGTAAGTTAGTTCTATCATAATAAAGAATACCTCCTTAAGATAATGGGTGGTGACCCTA
>JAFDJA010000028.1 GCA_019307745.1 Deltaproteobacteria bacterium
ATGGAGTAAAAACCGAATCATATATTTTATACACGGATCATATAATGATAATAGGTGACATTCCAGCAGGTTCAATCATTTCAGCAGATTATGACACCTGGGCTGGAATAGAACTTATCTATTCTGTTGGAGTTGATCCGGATGATTATGATGAGGATCTGGGCTATTCTAAAACAATCTATGCCGGAGTTTATGGCAAAGGCGTATGGAAGGCATCTGACGGCGGAAAAAATTGGATCAGCATCTCTACAATGGCGGCAGGCCAGTCGGCCGGTTTCGGCATGGGAGTCCTTTGTATTGCAATTAATGAAGATAGTCCGGACGAGATTTATGCTGGAACAAAATATAACGGCCTTTTCAAGTCCTTAAACGCTGGTGCCACATGGATAAAACTAACAGGAACAGAGGCAGACCCTATAAATGAGTCAGTAGTACAATGTATAGTCCTGGAATCTGCTCCGGGAGGTGTGAATAATATATGGATAGGCGGTAAGAAGGGGATTCACTACTCTACTGACGGCGGCGCTACATGGGGTGAGCCCTCAACAAAGGTGAATTCATTTGATCCTGAGAATGTGGACGTTCGGGCTATTGCCAGAGACTCTAATGATGGAACCCTCTTTGCTGCCACATTTGGTGATGTGCTTGATAATTCATCAGCGCATGGAGGTGTCTACACAAGTGCTGATGGTGATATCTGGGTCAAATTGACTGATCTGGCTGATGATATTGGTGCACATGCCATTGATTCTCTTGATGTGAGCGGGAAATCAGGTGCTGATACACTGTTTGCTGGAACTGAAGGCCGCTCTGTCTTTAAAAGTACGGATAGCGGCACTGTATGGACAAAGGTTAACGGATCAGATGGCGGCAAAGGACTCACAAACACCCTGTTTGCAACGACCCGGTCATTGCACTCCGGGCGTATGAGAGAAGCGGTATTATTTCCGCAAACCGCCACATTTCAGCCAATGGATGATTGGACCATAGACGGCCCTGGATATGGATCGTTCCCCACTATTTATAATAAGGAGATTCATGGGTTTTATTATCAAGTCTGTGATGATCTTGGTCATCGCCTTCCACAGGGGACAACCTACAGTGTGACAGCTTCCGCAGGACAGCTTTATGGTGATGTCTCAGGGACCTTGGGTGATGATATTTGCGATGATACTGATTATTATGTCCAATGGCATAATAATATTACTTCTGATGAAGATATTTTAGCCGCCACCTTGACCCTGAATATTAGACATCCTTATCCTGGTGGCGTTGACGTTAGTACCCATACTATTTATAGGGACCTTTTTAAACCTCTCACGGTTGAAGAGGAAGAGGCCCTCATTGAAGTTGATGTTGCCTCTGTGGCAGGCGATGAGTTCTATTTTGTCACTCCTGCTGAGGGAGGCTCAAACACCACATATACATATTCTCATAATTCAGGTGTTACTGCGGCATCTATTGACAGCGACGGAGTTTATACCTTTGTTCTCCCTGCCCCACTGGGTAAGGATGAAAAAGTTATTGACAAAATTACGATTGTTGATGATGCCACAGGAGCTAAGATCGAAATCCCGGTGGAGATTATAGGAGTGGAATCTAGTTAGTTGTTGTTGGTAATAACTGTTTTGTAGCAAAAGAGGGTTTTCGCGCCAATAGTGTGGCGTAAAAACCCTCTTTTATCTTTTAAGCCCCAGATAGTTAAATGGGTTGTTTTTTAAGAAAAGAGGAGATTTTTTTTAAAAGGTCTGACATGGAAACAGCATTATAATACTCCCCCAACTCTCTGTTTTTATACGCGATCAATTTGACATTAGCAGCCTTGCAAGTGTCCTGGTCCACTTTTGAGTCTCCCACATAAACACATGCCTCCGGTGCGATCCCAAAAAAATCCAGAATTTTAAAGACGGATTCGGGGTGGGGCTTGGGGTGGTTTACGTCAAGTGAAGAGACAACAATGTCGAAATATTGATCCAGGCCGTTTACCCTTAACACCTCTCCTATTGTATTGCTCCTGTTTGTTGCCACAGCAAGGCCGAAATCCGGTTTAAGCTCCCGGAGCAGCTTTTTCAGTCCAGGCTCGATGACCATATCCCTGACAAATGGAGAATAATCCATCTGCATTCTGAATTCATCCGCATCTTTTATGTGGGGTGTCCCCTGGAAGATATGCCGCACAGACTCTGATGCCGTATGCATATGCACGTAATGAATCTCGGTTTCATCCATGGGCGGCAGGTCAAATTGGGCAAGCAGAAAATTATAGTAGTTTATGTTTGCCTGGCGAGAGTCAAACATCACTCCGTCACAGTCAAAGATGACCGCGTGTTTTTTAGGGGTTGTCATGACGGGCCTTCCATCTTTTGGTTTTTCAGATGTATTGTGAAAATTCAGATTCTCAATAATTTATCAATATCACTCAAGACCGTTTACATCTTTTTTGGAGCAGGCTGTAAGCAAGTAGTTGTCTTTTCTTCTTGATATGATAATGTAGTCTACAGGATCTTGTGTGTCAATCCATTCTCATGTAGATAAAGAGATGGCATATAAAAAAGGAGCATTCAGATGGAAATACGGACCGATTACCTTGTGATTGGCAGTGGAATTGCCGGTTTGAGCTTTGCTTTAAGGGCCGCGAAATCCGGAGAGGTAGCGATCATAACAAAAAAGGAGAGGATGGAGACATCAACAAATTACGCACAGGGAGGTATTGCCTCTGTATTTGACCCTGAGGACAGTTTTGAACTGCATGTGCAGGACACTTTGAAATCCGGTGATGGTCTGTGCAATGAACAGATAGTCAGGATGGTTATAGAAGAAGGACCTGACAGGATTCGTGAGCTTATGGATATTGGCGTGAACTTTTCCAGGCAGGCAGACAATGAAAACGAACTTGACCTTGGCAGGGAAGGGGGGCATTCAAAACGGAGGATACTTCACACCAAGGACCGCACAGGAAGTGAGGTGGAGCGTGCCCTGCTTGAGGCTGTTGAGGCGAATTCGAATATCAGGATCTATGAAGATCACATGGCCATTGATCTTATTACCCAGTCCAAGATGATTAAAAGGGGAATTATCACCTCTGTGAGCCGTGAATCCTGCTGGGGTGCATATGTGCTTGACGTAAAGGAGGATCAGGTAGTTACCTTTCTTTCAAAGGTAACGATCTTTGCGAGCGGCGGCGCGGGAAAGATATATCTGTATACCAGTAATCCTGATATAGCATCCGGGGATGGTATAGCCATGGGCTATCGCGCTGGCGTAAAGGTCTCCGATATGGAGTTTGTCCAGTTCCATCCCACATGTCTGTTCCATCCTGAGGCAAAGAATTTTCTGATTTCCGAGGCCGTCAGAGGTGAGGGTGCGCTCCTGCTGGACAAGAAGGGCAATCGCTTTATGGAAAAGTATCATCCACTTAAAGAGCTCGCATTCAGGGATGTTGTGGCCAGATCAATTGACCTTGAGCTTAAAAAGAGTGGAGATGAGTGTGTGTACCTGGATATTTCCCATAAGGATAAGGAATTTATCAAGGACAGGTTCCCGCATATCTATGAGAATTGCCTTAAATACCAGATTGATATCACAAACGAACCGATACCTGTGGTGCCTGCTGCTCATTATATGTGCGGCGGCCTTCTTACAGATGCAAATGGCATGACAAATATCAATAATCTATATGCGATAGGGGAGGTGGCCTGTACCGGGCTGCACGGGGCAAACAGGTTGGCGAGTAATTCCCTGCTTGAGGCGCTTGTATTCGCCAAGAGGGCCGCGGAAAGGAGTGTGAAGGATCTCGTTGAAAACCATAATTTCCCTTTGCCTGAGGCACCCATGTGGGACTCGGGCAGTGCCAGGGATATCGAAGAGCTGGTTGTGATTACACATAATTGGGATGAGATACGTAGGCTGATGTGGAACTATGTGGGCATTGTCCGTACCAATAAACGGCTCAAAAGGGCAAAGGTGAGGATAGAAAATATCCAGGCAGAGATAAAGGAGTATTATTGGGATTTTACTGTCTCAAGGGATCTCTTGGAGCTTCGCAATCTGGCGATGGCAGCAGAGTTGATAGTTGCATGCGCGTCCATGAGAAAAGAGAGCAGAGGGCTTCACTACAATCTTGATTATCTAGAACATGATGAGTCGTTCGGGACAATGGATACGGTGGTGAGGTTGTGAAAACAGGCAGTTTCAATATTTTGAATAATTTTTTCTTTCATGTATTTCAGGCAAAACCTCTTCCCTATTAAGGTCCAGCCAGGTTTTTAAAATCGTATAAACAACTCCGATTCCAATAATTGCCAAAGCAACATATAACAGACCCATAAATACAAAATAATCTGGCCGCCATGCCCATTCAAAGGATAGGGGTGTCATTGGGATCTCCTCGTATCTTTATGGTTTGTTCCGGGTTTTACTTGTTCAGTATTTTCTCATCAGGGAAAAGGGGCAGATATCTGTATGAGACAGAAAAAAGCAGTATCCCATAGCCGATTACTGCAAGCCCTACACCCCATTCCTGCCACGTAGGTGAATAACTCCACAACCTGTCAAAAGGCAAAACCGGTATTGCCAAGCTGTCAATGATGAATGTGAACCGGTTAAGCAGGATGCCCGTGCAATTCATAATACACGCAAATATCAGAAGAGGCATGTTTTGCCTTGCCTTTACATTAAGAAGTATGAGTGCCGGTATAAGACCGAATATGATGATCTCCAGGGCTATGATTTTGACACCGTAGATGCCAAAGTCGGAAAAGCTGAGTCCGGCTTTTGGGATAATGCCATAGATCCAGCCTGCTGTGTCTGCTATCTTGAGCACTATATAAAGGGCAAGCAGCCATCCGGATATTTTTGCGAGAAACTGAATTGCATCCTGTGTGACCAACCTTTTCTTAGTGACCTTTTCTGTCAGTTTTGTACACAGGATTGTAAAACAGGGGCCTGCGGCGATCGCTGACAGAACAAACAGGAAAAAGGTCCACGGCCATATATAGAATCCCTCCCTTGCTGCAAAAGGTCTTGCGTACAATACTCCGAACATACCGCCCAGCGAGCCCTGATGAAAGAATGAGAGAAAGGTCCCCGTTGCGGCAAATATGGCCATTATGTGGTGGAGGTTGTGTCCGAACAGGCGTAGTTCACGTATTTTGTCCAACTGCCTGTTTTCCAGAATGATGGGCAGATACTCAATGGTCAGGACACATAGATAGCATGTGATGCAGAAAGATACCTCGACCAGCATGGAGTGTATATTGGCGTGCCAGAAGATAAACCACCCCCTGGCCGGCTGCCCAATATCAATGCCCAGCATTCCCATTGCTCCGGAATAGCAGATAAAGCCTATGATAACAGCAGCATTTAATATGCTTTTCAGCTCTTTTCTTCCAATAATATAGGTCAGAAATCCCGTAAAGAAGGCGCCTGCTCCAAGGGCGATAATGCCGAGATCCAACACGATCCACAATGCAAACGCAAAGATGTTGCTCATATTTGTCTGGTTAAGCCCAAGGCCAAGGCACAGGAGCGCAGAGACACCACCCCACGCCAACAAGGCCAGCCATGGCAGTGTCCAGAAGAAGAAAGTCAATGTTGAACATCTTTTTGACCCTTCTGGTATCAATGCGGAATCCATCATTTAATCTCCTAATAAAAGTGTAACTCAACAGGATATAGCTTGTTTTACAGAACTTTATTTCAGCCTTTCATTGAGACCGGTTGAAATTCCCCTGGAAGATAGTTGTCTGCTATCTTGCGGATCCAGTCCTTTGAAGACAGATAATATACCTTGGGTTTTGTCTGGAGACGTTCCAAAAGTCTGAAGGCTCTAGGGTCCTTTGCCAGCTCACTTACCTTATGGTGTGGGTTATTCAGGTCTCCAAAGGTAATCGCCCGGGCAGGACAGGCCTCGGTACAGGCCGTGATATATTCCTCTTCTTTTATCTCCCGTCTTCCTTCAGTATATGCCTGGTTCTTGGCCCTCATCATCCTGTGGTGACAGAAAGTGCATTTTTCTATTACACCCCTCATGCGGGGAGATACCTCAGGAGAAAGAGCTCTCTCCATGCCTTTTGAAAACGGTTTTATAAGTGAGAATCCGTCGTACCAGTTGAAATATCTCGCATGGTAAGGGCATGCTGCCTGGCAATATCTGCAGCCTATGCAGCGTGTATAGATCTGGCTCACGATTCCTGTGTTCAGGTCGAGCTTTGTTGCTGTTGCCACGCATACGGTCACACAGGATGGATTGTGGCCGCCATGTCCATCTTCACTGCAGTGCATGCACGGTCTTGGGAAATAACTGACCTCTGTGTGGGGAAATTCTTCGCCATTTGTGATTTTAAACAGCTCCATCCAGGTGATACTGCGCTCTTTGTCAGATTCATCTGTTCTCACGGTGACGTTGTTTTCCTGGGCGCAGGCGACCATACAGGTCCCGCACCCGGTACATTTGTCCAGGTCGATGACCATGCCATACCTGTATCCCTGGGCATGTTTTTCTTCCATGATCTACCTCACATTTAAACCTTTGTAATCTTAACGGCGGTATTCCACCAGACAGGAAGCCCGCTTAACGGGTCCCTGATGCTTTCAATAATCAGATTGGGATTGACACCCTGACCACGGACAAAATCGTCATACCCGGTATGACCAAAACCCATGGGCAGATAAACAATCCCGGGCATGGCCCCTTCAAATATATTGATTCGTATCTGAACCCTGCCCTTTCCTGATTGGATAATTGCCTGATCTCCCTGCCTGAGCCCGTATTGAACTGCAGTCTTCGGATTTATCTCTGCAAAGGACTCCCCCTTAAAGAGTTGATGGTCAAACAGCGTCTTGTTCAGGTATGGAGGCTGGGGCAGCCATCCGCTGGCAAGGTTGATCATCTCATAGGGGACCATCTTCAGGTGATGGTCCTGTTTTTCCTCAGAATGGGACCCTTCATAATGTGGCATGCAGGCCTCATCCGTCCTGACGTGGATGTCCATTTCCGCAAGATTTACATCCTGAATCGCATTTGAGATCTGGGTACTGTAGAATTCGAATCTTTTGGTAGGTGTACCGAATCCCTTGATCTGGCCATTTGCAGACACTGATCTGAACCAGAGCCCTTTGCCCTTGATATTTTTCCACATCTCTTCAAAGCTGGCGTAGTCAGAGGTCCTAGCGGCCGTATGATCCCAAGGTGGCATTGCTTCATTATAATTTGTCAATCCTGAGCCGGAATTATACAATCCCTGGGCTCTGACCCTGAGGATTTTTTCGTAGTCCTGCCATGGAAATGCGGCCTTAACAGCCCCACCGACCTGTCCTGCCAACTCGATAATTACGTCACCAGAGTTTCTGGTGCTATACAACGGTTTGATAACCGGCCTTGTCAATCCGTAAAGCGGGTATTGGATTCCTGAAGGGAGCACCACATCATCTATCTTTTCCAGATAGTGGTGATCAGGCAGTATCAGGTCTGCCATATTGGATGTCTCATCACGGAAAGGGGAAAAACTCACGATAAAGGGGACCTTGGACATAGCCCTTCTGAAGGTCCCACCTTCCGGCAATGTAAATGCAGGATTTGAGGAAAATACGAGAAGGGTGTCCACAGTCGGGTTTTTCCCGCTGATAATCGTATCCATGAAACGGTTGAACAGGCTGTGGGTGAATGGAGTGTTTTTACCTCCAGCCTGATCAATGCGGCCTTTTTCCAGCCCTTCTTTTCCTGTCTTGTCAGGAATTACATCCGGCAGTGCGGCCAGGGGAATGGGATCATGCACAAACACTCCGCCCTTTCTTCCTATATTGCCTGTAAGGGCATTAAGCGCCAGGATAGACATAGATTCAAACAGGCTGCCGTTTAAGAGGCCTTTCCCTTTTCCGCAGAGGGCAACAGGCGCATCTGCCTGTGAAAAGTTCCTGGCCAGCTCCATAATGTCTTGTTTATGCAATCCGGTTATTTTGGACACAGTCTCAGGTGGATAGTTCTTCAAAACCATGGTGCTGAAACCGGTATGGGTTGCCCCCTCAGGAGAGCGCCAGTCCAGGAAACCGAATGCATTGTTTGCAAATTCGGTATTATAAAGCCTTTCCTTTATGATTACATGGGCAAGACCAAGGGCCAATGCTCCCTCGGTTCCAGGTTTTGCCGGAAGCCACTGATCAGCCTTTGAGGCAGTGTTTGACGCGCGGGATTCGATCTGGACTATTTTAGCAGGCCTTTTGGCAGACGCATCCTTCCAGAGACCCCACGCGTTTAATACCCTGCCAGGAGATCCCCACCCTTCAAGAAGGCCGCTACCAAAGCTGAGTATGAAGTCTGAGTTTTCAAGGTCATAGGCAACTGGCATATCTTTGCCGAGCATAAGCCGGTTAGCAATACGGGAGGTGTCTTCAGCAGAAGGAATCCTCAAATAGTTTGGGCTCCCTATGGCAGTTAACAGCCTTTCGATCATCAGTGCCATGGTTGATCCGGCAGGATTCCCATCCACTGCCGCTATTGAACCTGTCTCCCTCTTATCCCTTTGTTCAGTTATTCTTTGGGCCAGAATTTTCAGTGCTTCATCCCATGAAATTTCAACAAACTTCCCTGAGTCTCTTGGGCCTGTGCGTTTCATGGGACCGGGGAAACGGATACTTTCGTTGTACAGCAGTTGAAGCCCGCCCATTCCTACAGGGCAGATACCTCCAGGGTTGACAGGGTAGTCTGTGCGGCCTTCTATTTTGACGGCCCGGTCATCAACCTTTCGAACCTCTATACCGCAACCGCCATTACACATTGTGCAGATGGATTTTTCCTGGCTGAATTCTCCGGTCCGGGGCACTGGCACCCAAGGCCAGTTCTGGGTCCATATTGCACTGTCATCGATCATCTTGGCGCCAATAGGGGTGAGGCTGGTCCCGACTGCACCTCCCACAACCAGTTTGATGAAATTTCTTCTGTTAAGCGCCAGACATTCGGTAATATCTTTTCCTTTGTATTTCATGACATCTTTCCTCTATTTATGACAGACAAAGCAGGCGTTGTTTTTTTCGTATCCTTTTGTCGTATGACACTCGGCGCAGTCATCCATCTTCATACGATCCCAGGTGTTTTCCTTGTAGCCCAGAAGGTTTTTGCCCCATATATTTTTACTGTAACCGGTTATGCGGTTTTTCTTATAAGGAGGAAGGTTGTAGGTTTCCCCATGATCTCCATGGCATGTGTTACACTCCATGTGTCCCATATTAATGTGCGCGATATGTGAGAAGTATACGCAGTCAGGCTGTCTGTAATAGGATAACCAGGGGATCTCAAGGTTTTTTGCGACATAATCTGTAAGAAGCAGCTTTTCTGCTGCAGTTTCTCCCAGCGAATTATCCGGGTCATCGTGACACTGCATGCATGTTTTAATGGCAGGAATTCCGGTAAAAGATCCATCCTCTCGGAAAGAGTGACAATAAAGGCATCGGTCGTTCTCTGCACTTCCTTCGATGCCTTCTACTGTCTCCGGGTCCATATGAAGGGCATGATTAAAGTCAATTGGCTGTTCCTGGCTGGAATAGAGGGCCATTGGAAAAATGACCCAGCCGATTATAAGTGCAGGTATTATGCCGGCAGCAAAATAAATCAATCCGCTTTTCAAGGGGTTGGAGATTATATCCGCAAAAGTAGAGAGAATAAGACTGATAAGATTTGAGATCAATCCGTCTGCCCCGGATTGTTTAGAGGAAGGTTGATTTTCCATGGGATTAATCCTCTTCCGAATTAGATTTAACATGGTTAAATAAGAGAGATTTCTGTTGAAGGGTATTTACCTGCTCCCCCTGTTTTTGTCAAGTGAAAAGCCTCACATGCCCTGGTTTGAGGAGGGATATCAAAGAGGTAAGGTAGTGGATTCTCATTTTACAGGGTTGGTATATGGAAGAGCAGCACATAAAAAAGCCCTCCTTATTCTGGGAGGGCTTTTATGTGTACAAGGTGTCGCATTTAAAGGATCGGGTCCTGCTTAAACCTTACATAGGAAATTTTCTCATCCGTTTTCTGCGCCTTTTGGCAGCCTTTGCCTGTTTTTTCTTTTTCTGGATGCTGGGTTTGTCATAAAACCTTCTTTCCTTTATTTCAGAAAAGAATCCTTCCTTGGTAAGCTTTTTCTTAAGATCCTTAAGCGCTCTTTCAATCTGGTTGTTTTGTACTATAACTTTCATTTTTATTATCTCTTCCTGTTTTGATTTCTGTTAAAGACTTAATCTGTCTGATGTTTGACCGTGGCAGGCCATTAATAAAAAAGCACCTCTTACCAGAGATGCCTTCGTCGATATTTTGAAAATTCGGATCCTCACGGATCGTTCCTGTTCTCAATCTACATCAGGCAGCTCCTCTTCCTAAGAATTAAAAAGAGGTCTATTGGCCCTGAAAAGGAACAGCCCTTTTCAGTGTCTTTCCAACATGATTTGTATTCGATTGATATTGGAATCACCCCCTTTTTTCTCTCAAGCCAAGCTCCCATGCGCGAGAATATAAGGAGAAGGCACTAAGTCTATTTGATAAATTTTACAGCGTAATCCTAAAGTATATAAATATTATAAGAATTGTCAATAAAAAAGAAAGATGTAAAAAGGCGCATATTTTCAAAGGTTCCTGGTCACAAACCAAAAAAACAGGGCCAATCTACCCTGCTTTTTTGGTGTTATGATCTATGAATATCTATTTCTTTCTTCTGCGATTTTTTTTTGTAGTTTTTTTAGTTGCAGCGGCAGCCAGTCCAGCCTGAGCTGCTGCCAGTTTGGCAATAGGCACACGGTATGGAGAACAGCTTACATAGTTCATCCCGGTTCTGAAGCAGAATTCAACAGATGCCGGATCACCGCCCTGTTCGCCGCAGATACCGATCTTGAGGTCCTTCTTTGTGGAACGGCCCTTTATGACACCCATTTCAATCAGTTGACCAATCCCATCCTGGTCGATGGTCTGGAAGGGATCAGCCTTGAGAATATTTTTATCCAGATATTCTCCTAGAAATCCACCGATATCATCCCGGCTGAAACCAAATCCCATCTGAGTGAGGTCATTGGTGCCAAATGAAAAGAAATCTGCTGCCTGGGCCATTTTATCAGCCAGCAGGCATGCCCGGGGTATCTCTATCATTGTACCTACAAGGTGGTCTATGTTTCGAATTTTTTTCTTTGCAAGTACCTCATTGTAGACCTTTTCCACTATCTGCTTCTGATCAATGAGTTCGTTCAAATCGCTTGTGACAGGGATCATGATTTCAGGCAGTGCTTTCTTTTTTACCTTATTAAGTTCCGCGGCTGCTTCAAAAATGGCACGTACCTGCATCTCTGTGACCTCAGGATATGTAACCCCCAGTCTGACTCCCCTGTGGCCCATCATCGGATTGACCTCATGCAGGTCTTTTCCGCGTTTCTGGATCTCATTAACCGAGATGCCCAGGACCGTAGCAAGCTCCTTCAATTTTGAAGCATCCTGCGGGACGAACTCATGGAGAGGCGGGTCCAGCAGACGGATAGTTACGGGTTTTCCGTTCATCGCCTTTAGGGTTGCTTTGATATCTTTCTTGACGAATTTGAAGAGTTTATTAAGTGCCTTTTTTCTCTCAGCAACAGAGCCGCTCAAAATCATCTGACGAAGGAGGAAGAGGGGGGCGTCACTGTCTTCTCCATAGAACATATGCTCTGTCCTGAACAGGCCAATGCCTTCGGCTCCAAACTCAAGGGCTACCTTTGCGTCCCCAGGGGTATCCGCGTTTGCCCTGACGCCCAGTTTGCGGTATTTGTCAACCAGTTTCATGTAATCCTGGAAGTTGGGGTTTTCTGTGGCATCTATCATGTTCAGTCTGTCTTTATAAACAATACCTTTGGTCCCGTTAAGGGTGATAACATCACCTTCCTTATAGGTTTTACCATCGATAACCATTTTTTTGTCAGAGGAGTTGACCTGAATCATTCCAGCGCCGACAATGCAGCACTTGCCCCAGCCACGAGCAACAAGGGCCGCATGACTTGTCATGCCGCCCCTTGAAGTAAGGATGCCGGATGATGCGCGCATGCCCGCAACATCTTCGGGGTTGGTCTCTTCCCGTACCAGGATAACGGTTTTGCCTTTCTTTTCCCATTCAACTGCCGCTTCAGCCGTAAATACGATTTGTCCGTTTGCTCCTCCAGGACCGGCAGGCAGGCCCTTTGCAATTGCGTTTGTCTTTTCCTCGGCCTTTGGATCAACAATCGGATGAAGCAATTCGTCAAGCTGGTCAGGCCTGACCCTCATTACCGCAGTTTTTTCATTAATGAGGCGTGATTTTAACATGTCCATGGCCATATTCATTGCGGCTGTGCCTGTCCTTTTCCCTACTCGGGTCTGCAGCATATAAAGTCTGTCTTCCTGGATAGTAAATTCAATATCCTGCATGTCTTTATAGTGGCGTTCCAGCTTTTTCTGGATGGAATAGAGCTGTTTATAAATTTTAGGCATTGCCTTTTCAAGGGAAGGCAGATGTTCATTCTGATCGTTTTTGGTGGTCTCATTGATGGGATTGGGAGTACGGGTCCCGGCAACAACATCTTCACCCTGCGCGTTCGAGAGCCATTCACCATAGAAGTTGTTGTCTCCTGTGGCAGGATTCCGTGTGAAGGCAACTCCTGTTGCGGATGTATCTCCCATGTTTCCGAATACCATTGCCTGTACGTTTGTCGCCGTACCCCAGTTATCCGGAATACCTTCAATACGTCGATATGCTTTCGCCCGTTTTCCGTTCCAGCTTTTAAAGACAGCGCCGATTCCACCCCAGAGTTGCTTCATAGGGTTGTCTGGAAATGGTTTGCCGATGATTTTTTTGATCTGTGTTTTATACTCTGCACACAGCTGTTTCAGGTCTTCAACCGTAAGATCCGTATCGTTTTTAACACCTCTTTTCTTTTTCAGTTTTTCCATAATCCCATCTAGCTGATTGCGGATTCCGCTGCCATCTATTGTCTCAATACCTTCGGCTTTTTCCATGACCACGTCAGAGTACATGGTTATAAGTCTTCTGTATGAGTCATAGACAAAGCGTTCGTTCTTTGTCTTTTTGATAAGGCCGGGGATGGTTTTTGTGCAGAGTCCGATATTTAAAACTGTTTCCATCATCCCTGGCATTGACATGCGCGCGCCTGAACGAGATGAGACAAGGAGAGGATTCTTTGGATCTCCAAATTTCATATCCATCTCCTGTTCTACGATTTTCAGCGCTTTTTCCACTTCCTGTTTGAGTCCAGGGGGAAAGTGGGAGTTGTTTGCAAAAAAATCATTGCAGCAATCCGTGGTGATAGTGAATCCTCCAGGGGCAGGAATATTAAGACGGCTCATCTCCGCAAGGTTCGCACCCTTTCCGCCCAGCAGATTCTTCATTTCAGCTTTTCCATCAGTCTTTTTTGATCCGAAGGAATAAACATATTTTGTCATAATTTTCTCCAATATTTTTATTGTGGGTAAAATTTCAGGATTTAAAAACATTAACTGTACTACATATTTGAAAAAATTTCATTAACATCTAAGGTTAAAAACGCGATTGGTTTTTACGGCTTCAATATCATGATGTTTGAGTTTTCTATTGATATATAGAGAAGGGGCAAAATAATTTTTCTGCCCCTTTGCCTCGTTTATCCTCGGCAAGTTAATGTTTTTTTAAGGATGTTTGCCTATTAATATTAACCGTCCAGGGCGAACGGTGAAACAATTGTCCCATGCTGTTTCTGGAGTTCCTTAAGACCCTCTATCTCCTTTTTTAGTGTAGTAAACAGCTGTGCCGGAATCTCAGACGGATCGTTTTCAAATGCTTTGAGCTGCATCTCGTTTCTTGCAATGAGCTTGTCGGTCCTTAATGAAAATTGGGCATCATATAATTCCCGGCTGTAGTCCTTTCCGACCTTCTCTTTGAATAGTTTTGCAAGGTCCTCATACCTGGGAAGAAAGCCGATTGGGGTCTGAATAGCATCAATATCACCATTGGTACGCAGTTCAATCCAACCCAGCCAGGCTTGTGTATCCCTTCTTTCTCCCACCAGTTTTATATTGGGATCAGTGTCAGGGCCGTCATAGCCTACTGCCTTTTTTTCCAGAAAGTAGTTGTTCTTAAAAATCTGTGGAGTAGAATTCAGGTGGTCTTCAAATTTATAATAGTTGTCGAGGTATTTACCCAACGAGCAGGAAATAAAAGCACTGTTAGACATGGGTACACGTCTGACTGTGCCCTCTGCACCGATTTCCGTGGCAGTTCCTGCTGATACGATAGTGGCACCAGCGGCAACGCCTGCCTTCCAGTCAAACGTCTGTAGAATGGGAGGTGATGTGTCAGCATCTCTTCCACCAAACATTATAGCACCAACTGGAACTCCATCAGGTTCTTCTGCCCCAGGATCAAAGTTTTCCAGGTCTTTGAGCCTAATGGTAAATCGGGCATTTTTATGTGATGCTTCTATATCTTTGCCCTCGGCGTCTTTATTCCCTTTTTTCCATTCACCCGAGAAATTGATTCCGTCCTCAGGGATGTCCATTCCCATACCATTCCAGAATGGTTCTCCGTCTTTTATGAGGATGTTTGAATAAATAACCTCTTTGCCCGTGTCCTTTGTCTTTATGATGTCAAAGACAACAGGGTCATCCTTCTTGTTAACCCCGTCAATGATTCCGAACATACCGCTTTCCGGATTTATTGTTCGCGCTATACCGTCCTTAACCCGAATGTAGGCAAGGTCGTCTCCTATGATACCACCCTCCATAGATGTGGATGTCTTTCCACAACCGCTGGGAAAAGCGCCCAATACATATGTTGTTCTGCCGCCAGGTCCTTCAATACCTGTGATAAACATGTGTTCGGCAAGCCAATCTTCCTTGACTGCCTTCCAAATTGCCAAACGCAGGAAGAGCTTTTTAAGGGCTACTGAATTGCCAGCATACTGACAGTTGACGCTGTAAGCGGTACTCGTCTGCAGGTCCATATATATTCTTCTTTTATCAAGATTTTTGCTCGTATTGTGATCTGTCAGTTCTCCCGCGCTATGCACGCCGGAAAAGAAATCCCCCATCTGCTCTACCATCCTGGGGAAATCTGCATAGCCGTGTCTGTAGAGCATTGCTTCACTATGCATTACATATGATGAGTCTGTGATCTGCACTGCGGGGATTGACATGAAGGAGCCTATTGGACCCAGTGAATAAAACCCTACATACATCTCTTTGCCCTGCATGCTGTTGGTAAGAAAAGAGTACATCTCCCTGAGACCTTCCTCTCTATCTGTTTGATTCGCCAGGGAGTTTACTTCCATACCTTTAGGTACAATATATCTTGTGTTTACTGTATCCCTTGCCTGGTCACCCATATCGTCAAAATGGATAGTTTGTCCCTGTTTTTTCAGCTCTTGCTCCTCTCCATTGGCAATTGCCTGGTCCCTGATATACTTGTCATCCTCAGAGGTTCCGGTGTGGACAAAAATTGACCTGGGATTACACATTTTTGCCATTTCGGCAACGATATAGATAACCTTTTCATTTTTTAATGCTACCAGCCTTTCCTGTTGTGCTGGTTCCATAATGGTTGCCAGGTATTTAAGAGAGTTCTGATAAGACTCGGAATTAATCTCTTCTGACATTATGTCTCTTGCCTTTGTTTCAGTAGCCACTTAAGCTTCCTCCTTATATAATATAAATAATTTTATATGTGTTTTTACAGGTTGTCTCTTCAAAAAAAGAGAGGCAAGGTTCAAGTGAAAATTTTCACTACCATTAATACAGACTGTTGTCAATTCATAGAAGAGTTTTACGAGCATATGGAATGCTGAGCCATGACAGCAGTTTGAATGGAATTATCAAAAAAAATAAATTATTAAATAATTATATCCTTTAAAACCGGATAATTCAATAGAGGGTTGGAAGATAGGAAATTTTTTTTACAACATCCTAGTTGACGCAGGATCAGAGTGGGCGTAAGAGTTTTTTTCAAGGGATATAAAAACGATTCAGGTAATAGGCTATTCTGATTTTTTACCTTTTTTGTTGTTTAATTCAAAGATCCGTTTTCTTATCTCTTTTTCTCGTCCCCGATTAGTCGGTCTGTAAAAAACCCGCTCTTTAAGCTTTTCAGGTAAGTGTTCCTGATCCACCCATGCATCAGAGTAGTTGTGCGGGTAGCGGTATCCCTGGCTGTACCCCAGTGCCTTCATAAGTTTTGTGGGTGCGTTCCTGATATGCATTGGAACGGGTTGAGCCCCGGAATATGCAATCTCCTTTTTTACGGCCTTTTCTGTGATATAAAGGGCATTGCTCTTTGGGGCTGCCGCCAGATAGACCACGGATTGGGTAAGGGCCAGTTTAGCCTCTGGCGGTCCAACCTTTTCCCATGCCTCAAAGGCGGCCAATGCTATACTAAGGGCGTTCGGGTCGGCAAGGCCGATGTCTTCCGACGCGAATCGGATCATTCGCCTAGCAATAAAGAGGGGTTCCTCTCCTGCCTCAAGCATTCTATAGAGCCAGTAAACTGAGGCCTGGACATCACTTCCCCTCATACTCTTGTGCAGGGCAGATATAATGTTATAGTGTTCTTCCCCGTCCTTATCATATGGTAGGGACTTCCGGTTGATGGCTATCTCAGCAACTTTTAGATCAAGAACATAGGGACGGCCTTTGTCTTCAATAACGTACAGGGTTGCTATTTCCAGATTGTTAAGGGCCCGGCGCGCATCTCCGGCAGAAAGAAAGACAAGGTATTCTAATGCCTCCGGCCGGACATCAATTGAAATTTTTCCAAGCCCGTGCTCTTTGTCCTTAAGGGCTCGCAGCAGTATGGTTTTAATGGCCTCCTCATCCAAGGGATTTAGGACCATAACTCTGGTCCTTGACAGCAGAGGTGATATGATTTCAAAGGACGGATTCTGAGTGGTTGCACCCACAAGTATTATAAGACCGCTTTCCACATGGGGCAGGAATGCGTCCTGCTGTGCCTTATTGAATCTGTGGATTTCGTCCACAAAAAGTATCGTAGATTTTCCTGTCTCTTCACGATCTTTTTCTGCTTCGGCAATTATCTGCCTGAGTTCTTTCAGTCCTGATGTCACAGCAGAAAATGCCTGAAAGGGATTCCGGGTATACCTGGTGATGAGTCTTGCCAGAGTGGTTTTGCCAGAACCCGGTGGCCCCCATAATATAACGGAGAAGATTCTCCCGGAAAGCAGGGCACGGCGTAGAACAGATTTCGAGCCCAGGATATGCTCCTGTCCCATCATATCCTCTAAGCGGTCCGGTCTTACCCTGTCAGCTAACGGGGTTTCAGAAACTTTCATATTTAATGCCTTTTCATCAACATTTCCATGGCCTGTTTTACCAAATCATTCGTGTTTATTGGCTTTATAAGTATAAGATCTGCTTGTATCTCATCAAAGGAATGCCCGGAGTTTTTTATTTCCTGCTCAGTAATCAGTATAACCTCAGTACGGGGGACAATTTGCCTGGTTTTTGCGATAAATCCAGGAATCTCGTGAACTGATAATCCGGTATCCGCAATGACCAGATCACATTTAATCCTCTTAATTTTTCCAAGCCCCTCAAGGATATTGGATGCAGTGTGGGTTTTGAATCCCTTATCCCGGAGCAACTGTGCGAGAAGCTCCCTACAGATGTCTTGCTCCTGAATGATCATAATTTTGGCAGGCCTTAATTTTTTCTTTTCGGCATCAGCTCGTGACTGTTTTCTAGGACTGGATAAGGGCAGACTGATATCAAGCATAGTTCCGTATCCCTCCCTGCTTGACACATCAATATGACCGTTGTGTCTTTTTATAACTGCAAGAGAAAGGCTTAATCCAAGGCCCGTTCTGCTGTCTTTAGAGGTCGTAAAAAATGGATCGAAGATTCTATCAATGGAATGTTCAGGTATCCCGATACCATTGTCCTGGATGTATATGTGCACATATTCTCCATTGTCTTCAGTGGTCAGAAAGATATCTCCACTATCAGGTATCGCATCAGCAGCGTTTTGGAGAATATGGGCTATTGCATGTTTTATCTCTCTGGGGTCTCCTTCAACAGATGCGTTGGACCTGAGATATGTCTTTATCTGAATTTTATCGTCCTTGCTTTCATTGTGGCCTTTCTTCTGAGGAAATGCCAATTCCACTGCTCCAGAAATCGCGTTGTTGAGTTCAAATACGATTGTGCCTGGCAAGGAGCTTTTTGTGTCAGAGATACGATCAAGCTTTCGCACCGTCTGGAGGGATTTGTGTGATTCCCCTTCTATTTTACTGAGGCCCTGTAGAATGCTTTCTGTATGAGTTCCAGAAGACCTCATCGCCTGAATATATTTGATAATTTTATCAAAGCAGCAGCCGAATTCTTGTGAAAGAGCTGAAGCAATTTTAGTGAATGCATCCATCTTTTCGGATATCAGCTTATTACGTTCCTGTCCCAGCCTTTTGTCAATCAGTATGACATTTAATAAAAGCATGGCCTCATTATTTAAGTGTACAGGCCTTATAAATATGTCACAAGGTACGGATTCTTTGTCTTTCCTGATGAATTTTGCCTCATACTGTTCCTGTGCTGTCTTGCCTGAGATCCATCTGGCATGAAGTTTTCGAGCAAAGGTTTTATAGTCAGTATGGATAAATTGTAGGATATTCCGGCCGATCATCTCGTCAGATTTGTAGCCTAGTTGACCAAGCATACTTTTATTAATATTTATGATTTTTGAGTGGCGCAGGACAATGATTCCAGATGATAAAGAATTGACCAGAGTGTCTTTTCTTTTAATTGCCTTTTGAAGATTGGAATTTTCAGAGCTGATTGAGATCAGATTATTTTTTAGAGATTTAACCTCCTCCTCAAGTTTTAAAATTTTTATTTCAGGAGAATCCTGCTGTCTTTTTTTCATAGTACCTCTTGTTGGTTTGTCCGGGGGTCTTTATTTGACTACACTCCTGAAAGAACCATGTTTACAGGCTTTGTGCCGATTTTTCACGCTGGTAACAGGGATGTGATCATTGCCAGACCCATAATTTATTTAATTTTTTCTGTGCACCTATATTTTACATCAATCTGAAAATCAGCTTGATGCTGAAGATTATATACCGTATCATACTTGATCTGAATCTCACAATGTGTAAAATCAATTTTCATGACAGGGCTCCCAAACAGTATAAAATAGCACACAATATTGTTCTTACAGGCAATCTCTGTCTACAGGCTCTATGCTGAAATATATAACCGGTTCAGGATCTGCACAAACATTATTCCTGAACTTATTTTTATCCTGGGGCTATGACTCCAGATTATTTGCAGGGGGAAAGCGTGATTGAAAATTCATCTTTTGTCAATCTCCATGTTCATACAGAATTTAGTCTTCTGGATGGAGCAATAACCATCAAGAGAATGATGCAGAAGGCAAATAATCTTGGCATGGGTTCTGTCGCCATTACAGATCATGGGAATATGTTTGGAGCGGTCCAACTTTTTGAGCAGGCAAAAGAGCAGGGTATTCGGCCCGTGCTCGGTTGTGAAGTGTATGTTGCACCTGGTAAGCGTCAGGACCGTTCACCATCAAATGATGGTCAACCTAATGCCTATCACCTTGTACTTCTTGTAATGAATGAGGCGGGGTACAGGAATTTGAGCAGGCTTGTGACCCTGGGATATCTTGAGGGATTTTATTACAGGCCCCGGATTGACATGGATCTGTTGAGAGAGTGCAATGAAGGGCTTATTGCCCTGTCCGCCTGCCTGCAAGGTTCGGTTCCTTATTGCATTGGGTCAGGCAGGATAGATGAGGCAAAGCTAAAGGCCAGGGAATTTGCTTCCATTTTTGATAAGGATCGTTTCTATCTTGAGGTGCAGGCAAATAAACTCCAGGAACAGATAGCTCTCAACAGGGTACTCAGGGAGTTTTCCACAGAATTGTCAATTCCTCTTGTTGCCACAAATGATTGCCACTATCTGGACAGAGGAGACTCAGTGGGTCATGACGCGCTCCTCTGTGTGCAGACTGGCAAGACAGTTGATGATCCCAAGAGGCTGAAATTTTCCTCTGATGAGTTCTTTTTTAAGTCCCGCAGGGAGATGGAAGAGGCCTTTGGGGAAGATGATTTTTCAGATGCCCTTGACAATACAGTGGATGTGGCCCTTCGCTGCGAATATGAGATGGAATTTGGTAATTATAAGCCTCCAGTGTATCATAATCCAGATGTCGGAACGCTTAATCTGGATGAATTCTTAATCAAGAATTCCAGAAAAGGTCTTGAAAAAAGGCTGGCGCAAAGGGAAGAGATAGAGGGAGAGCTATCCCCTGATCTGATAAAAGAGTACAACGACAGGCTGGAATTTGAGCTCAGTGTTATCACAAAAATGGGTTTTTCAGGGTATTTTCTTATTGTTGCCGACTTTATAGGATATGCGTTAAGAAAAGATATACCCGTTGGACCAGGACGTGGATCCGCAGCAGGATCGCTCGTTGCCTACTGCCTTGAGATAACCAACCTTGATCCCATCAAATATGACCTCCTGTTTGAGAGGTTCCTTAATCCGGAACGTGTCAGCATGCCTGATATTGACGTTGATTTTTGCATAAACGGCAGGGATGATGTTATTAAATATGTGACAGATGTATATGGCGAGGATAAGGTATGTCAGATAATTACATTTGGTACCATGAAAGCCAAGGGAGTAATCAGAGATGTGGGCAGGGTACTGAATATCCCTTATGGCGAGGTGGACAAGATAGCAAAATTGGTGCCGGATGGACCAAAGGTCACCCTGGAAAAGGCCCTGGAAGAGGAGCCTGAACTCAAGAAGATTGAAAACGGCAGTGAGAGCGAGAGACAGCTGCTTAAGATAGCTCGTTCACTTGAGAACCAGGCTAGACATGCCTCTACGCATGCCTCCGGGGTGGTTATATCTGATGACCGACCACTGATGGAGCATCTGCCCCTGTATCAGGCTCCAGGAACCAAGGACCTGATGACCCAGTTCACAATGGAACAGGTGGAAAAGATCGGGCTTATAAAGTTTGACTTCCTTGGCCTTAAGACACTTACTGTGATCAAACAGGCGTTAATCCTTATCGAACAGTCAACTGGTCAAAAGATCAATATAAATAACATACCTCTTGATGATGAAAAGTCCTTTCAGCTGTTTCAGGAGGGAAAGACGACAGGTGTTTTCCAGCTTGAGAGCGGAGGTATGAAGGACCTCCTGAGGCGACTGAAACCCGGGGGCTTTGAGGATCTTGTTGCCTTGGTAGCTCTTTACAGGCCAGGCCCTATGGACTGGATCCCAGACTATATCAATGGTAAGCACGGAAGGAAAAAACCTGTCTACCTGCATCCCAAACTGCAGCCGATCTTAGGCTCCACATATGGTGTGGCAATATACCAGGAACAGGTAATGAGGATTGCGCGGGATCTTGCAGGGTTCAGCATGGGTGAGGCGGACATCCTTCGAAAGGCCATGGGCAAGAAGAAGGTCGCACTCCTGGCAAAGATGAAGGATAAATTTATTGAGGGTTGTGGTAAGAACGGGATTAAAAGATCTCTGGCAGAAAAGATCTATTCTTTTATTGAACCATTTGCAGGTTATGGCTTTAACAGGTCCCACGCCGCATGCTATGCCCTGATCGGCTATCAGACCGGTTATCTCAAGGCGCATTTCCCTGTTCAGTTCATGGTTGCTCTTTTGTCCCAGGATATGGGGAGCCCTGATAAGACCATAAAGAATCTGGCAGAGTGTCGGGAAATGGACATTGAAATCCTGCCCCCTGATCTTAATGAGAGTCTGTCAGATTTTGCTGCGGCTGGAGGGGCTATCCGGTTCGGTCTTGCAGCTGTAAAAAATGTAGGGGTAAAGGCCGTGGAGGCAATTATTGAAGAACGTGACCGTTCTGGCCCGTTTAAGGATATGCTTGATCTATGCGAGAGGATGGAAGGGGCAAAGGTTAATCGCCGGGTACTTGAGGGCCTGATTCAGTGCGGTTCCTTTGATTTTACAGGCATAAACCGGGCAAGTCTTTTTGCCTCTCTTGATGATGTAGTCAGGCTGTTTAATTCATCGCATGATCCGAACCAGTTAAACATGTTTGCCTCTTCAGGTGGTACCGGTAGTGGGTTTAGAGCACTTTTCGAGTTTGCTGATATTGATGAATGGGGCAACACTGAGAAGTTGAGAAGAGAAAAAGATGCCCTTGGTTTTTATATAACAGGTCATCCCCTTGATGAGTACAAGGATACGGTCAGTCGTTTCACAACCAGCTCTATCCATGATCTACTTAATCTGGAGGAGAAGAATCAGGTAAAAGTCGCCGGAGTCATAGGGGATCTGAAGATAAGGAGAACAAGAAAGGGCGATAAGATGGCGGTTCTCACACTCGAAGATCAGACAAGCTCTACTGAGGTTATCCTGTGGTCAGACATCTTCAGCATATGCGCACCATTGCTCAAGAATGATGAACCCCTGCTGGTAACCGGTATTGCTGAGGCGGATGAAAATGCATCAAAGATAATAGCAAAGGATGTGATCCTTCTGGAAGTATTACGGCAGAAGGCGATCAGGTCAGTGGAGTTCGGTATTCTCAAAGATAAAATTTCAAAGGGATTTCTGGAAGAGATAAGGGATATATTGTTCAATTATCCTGGTGACAGCTCAGTCATCTTCAGGATCGATTCAGGAAATGGAAAAGATTATTTTGTAGTTGCTAATAGTCATTATAAGGTCCTGCCGTGTAATGAGATGATAGGAAAGATAGAAGAGCTGACCTGCCAGAAGGCAATCCGCAAGTATGATGGAAAGGCACCGGACCCGGTTCAGCCTGTAGTCTGATTTTATTTTTTGTTGTGACTGTCAAAAAAAGGATGGATTTTCAGCGGGGCTATTCCTTGGTCGTCTGCAGGTCAGGAGGATAGATATATTTGGCATCTATCTCATATGTCCAGGGAAGCCCCCACCATTTCCAGCCATAATGGTTTCTGTGCAAATACCCATATATGTTGTTGCTTTTCCCTAGTTGGCGATAAAATTTATGCTTATTGCTGTCCTCAAATGTAGGGAATTCCGCACCTTCAAAACCATCTTCCACATCAAAGATATTCTTGAAACCTTCGTCCAGCAATTCCTTTGCAGCCAGCGCACTTCTTTTTCCTTCTCTTGATAAGACAAGAAGGTTGTCTGTCTTTTTAAATACCTTGCTGATCTCTTCAATGAAGGTCTTGTTCTTTTGGTTAAACTGGTATTCTGATATCTCATCCTTACTTGCAAAGTTGCTTGTCATAAACATATAAGGAAACAGATAGGCTCTTTGAGGATGTCCGACAAACTGATACTCTCCCCTGGTTCTGACATCGATCAGATATGTATTGGGAACGGTGTTAAGCATATCATATGCCTCAATGCTCAGGATCTTTTTCGGCTCCTGTGCGTGAGCCAAGCCTCCAGCGTTAAAAAGTACAAGAAGCCCGATTAATATATTGAATAGACGCTGTTTTTCCATAAATAGATCTTTCAGTAGTTTAGTGTGGTTTGAACATTGAGATTGGAAAAAGTTAAAAAGAGAACATCCCCTCTTTTTTGATCCGCATAAAATTAATAATCAAACACTGTTTTGTTTGTCAATGGAAAAATGGGAAATAGGAAATTCATTATACTGTATTATCGCCATGGAACGAGTGAATCAATCTGAATTTTTCGGTTGTTTCTATTTAAATAGA
>JAFDJA010000128.1 GCA_019307745.1 Deltaproteobacteria bacterium
TAATGATAATTTGCCTTATTTTCCCCAAGGCCCAGATAGTACATTACATCCTATATGGCAGATCAAACGACTTTTCCTTGAGCGTTAATGGTAACCTTTTCAATAGGGATTGTCCGCCCTGATTTTTTCATGCCCCTTTCCACTATTACAGGCAATCCCTGACAGCAAGGGACCTCCATCACCAGTACTGTCACACTCTTGATATCTGCAGTGTCAAAGACAGCAGCAAATTTATCAACATACTCCTCTGCATTGTCAAATTTTGGACACCCGATCATGACCGCCTTGCCTTTAAGAAAATCACTATGAAAGCTGGCATACGCCACAGACGTACAATCAGCAGCCACAAGGAGATCCGCGCCTTTGAGGAACGGAGCAGTTGGCGGCACCAATCGAATCTGGACCGGCCAGTGGGAAAGCGCTGAAGTCGCGCTCTGCTGCATAGCAGCCTTGTTTGCCTCCTCACAGAGAGTCGCAGGTTCAAATGACTGAATATGTGTGGACGGACAACCACAGGGCGTTGCGGTATCTTCAGCCCTTATCTTGTTTTTTCCCGCAAGGTATCTTTCCACCGCAGCTTCATCAAACTCATCTGCCTCACGGTCGATAATCTTCAATGCGCCCTCAGGGCAATCACCAACACAGGCGCCAAGCCCGTCACAAAGAGTATCGGAGATCACCTTTGCCTTACCATCTATTATACTGATGGCCCCTTCTGCGCAGGCAACTACACATTGACCACAACCATTACAAAGCTCCTCATTAATTTCAATTATCTTTCTTATTACTTTCATGGCACACCTCTATGTATTGATAAAATTAACTGATAATCCATAATCCCAGGCACATTATTTTAACAAAACTTTTCTGGCCAGCACCTTTCCGCTTTCTGTCAAAAAAGATTTTTCCAGAATACCTTCAAGTCTGTCAGGATCAATGGGCTCTTCCTTGTGTTCCTCATCCAGATTTTCGATCAGATCAGAATCATAAAGGCACTTGAAATTCAGGGATTCATTGTCTCCTGGGTGATGATGATGAGCGATAATATCACACACCTCTTGAACCAGTTCATCCTTTGCCCCCAGTTTGGTCAATATTTCCCTTGCAATCGAAGGCCCTTCCTGTTCCTGATATCTGGCAGCCGTACTCTGATGCTTTTTTTCCGCCTCTTTGATACCAATATCATGAAGATAGGCCGATGCAAGAATCACTGACATATTGCCTGCCTCCTGTTTTCCAATAACTTCTGCATATCGGGCAACACGGCTCGCATGTCCGATCCTCTTAAAATCGGTATGAAAATATCTCTTCATCTCAACTGCCACACGATCCTTGAGGAGATCCTCTTTTTGGGCAATCAATTCAGGGGGAAGATTGCCAATGCACTGGTCCGCATACTTGCAGTAGGAGGCGCAACCAAAATCCATACCAGGATTCAGAAATTTATGCCCGCAGCTGCCGCATTTACGTGTAGTATCATCTTTAAAAAATTCCACCTCAGCCCCACACTTCGGGCATTTGGCTTCAAAGATAGCTCCCTTTTCCCAATATCTAGTATCCTGTCCTGGACATTTCATATGCATCACCTCTTTATCTTTTTTATGGAGGCTGGCAGGAACATATGACCAGCCAACCTCCAGTGTTTGAAAAAAATCAGCCTAATATTTCCTTTAAATCCTCTTCCGGAGTGGTAATCGGCGCGACATTAAAATTCTCTACCAATACATTCAGTACATTTGGCGTAATAAATGCCGGCAGACTTGGACCAAGCTTGATGTTCTTAATACCTAGATGGAACAGGGTCAAAAGAATCGCCACCGCCTTCTGTTCATACCATGACAGGATCATACTTAGAGGAAGATCGTTCACACCGCACTCGAACGCATTAGCCAGAGCAACCGCTATCTGTACAGCTGAATAGGCATCATTGCATTGGCCAATGTCCAATAACCTGGGAATGCCGCCTATATCACCAAGATCCTTGTCAAAAAACCTGAACTTGCCGCACGCGAGAGTGAGAACCACGCAATCATCAGGGATCTGTTCAACTATCTCGGTATAATAATTTCGTCCTGGTTTTGCACCATCGCATCCTGCTACCAGAAAAAATCGCTTGATTGCGCCTGCTTTAACCGCCTCAATCACTTTGTCCGCCACACCCATAACCGCGTTGCGGGCAAAACCTGTCATAACGCTTTTTCCTTCTGTATCCTCAGAAAAACCATCCATGGCAAGGGCTTTTTCAATAACAGGTGTAAAATCTTTGTCAGCAACATGCCGCACTCCCGGCCATCCCACAAGACCGGTTGTAAAAAGATTGTCTTTATAGGACTCAGAAGGTTTCTGTATACAGTTCGTTGTCATAAGTATTGCGCCTGGAAAGGCGGCAAACTCTTTTGCCTGGTTCTGCCAGGCAGTACCATAATGTCCGTAGAAATGGGAGTATTTTTTCAGTTCCGGATAGCCATGACATGGCAGCATCTCTCCATGTGTATAGACATTGATCCCCTTTCCCTCACTCTGCTTCAGTATTTCCTCCAGGTCTTTCAGGTCATGACCGGAAACCAGGATTGCCTTTCCATTCCTTACCCCCAGAGGGACACTTGTGGGAACAGGGTGGCCATATCTGCTGGTATTTCCGGTATCCAAAAGTTCCATTGCCCTGAGATTAACTTCTCCGCATTTAAGTACCAGTCCCAACAGTTCATCCACTTCCAGATTTTTGTTCAAGGTTGCGAAAAGCCCTTCATGCACAAACGCATACACCATATCATCTGATTGCCCCAGTATCCTGGCATGATCCGCATAAGCGCAAACCCCTTTCAATCCGTATATCAATATCTCCTGAAGTGACTGTATATCCTCATTGATATCGGGATCAGATTTTATCCCAACCTCTTCTCCTTGGGCAACAAGGCCTTCAAGGGTGTCTGCGGGAATAAATGTTGCCGCGTTAGCAGCAACATCTGTGTTACCGCCCGCGTCTAGGACCTTCCCGGCAAGATAGCTCCTCATCTCAAGGCCTCTACTAATAAGCTCCGTAAGCCTGTTTGGGTCAAAATCCACATTTGTCAAGGTGGAAAATACCGCCTCACAAGTAAACCTGTTCACATCCTGATCCTCTACACCAACCTTTCTCCCCTCCACCGCGATCAAGGATAATCCCTTCACCATGTAGAGTAAAAGATCCTGCAAGGATGCCACATCCGGCTGCTTCCCGCACGCACCTATTTTCACGCACCCCTCACCTTTTGCTGCCTGCTCACACTGATAACAAAACATACTTTTTTCTCCTTATTATTCTAGATTCTATTGATCTTCAACAATTCCAAAGCCGCCTTAACCGAAATTTTTCTCACATTATGCCCCAGTGAGGGGATGACTTCCTTGACTAAGGTCAAAAAAATCACTTTTTTTATATTTTTTTCACCCTTTCGGCTGGCCACATTTTCTATCGATCCTTTCCCTTTCCTGATATTAACTCAAAGACCGGATTTATACCTTATCCAGCCAATCCAATCCCGTCCTATCGAGGACCACTCCAAATCGTTCGCCCGTATTACAGTGTCTCATATAATGATCCAGAGATTTTTCAACCAGTATCTTCACCTCTTCTGAATTATACAGCCTGTGCAGCTCAGCCCCAAGCCTGGGATGCCGTCCCAGCTTTCCGCCCATAAGCACCCGAAAGCCGGATTCCGCCTCCTTTATTTTTAACGCGGGACATATTTGAATACACCTCTTGCAGAAAAGACACTTGGCTTCTTCAATGACCGGACCGTTATCTTTCAAAGATATGGCCCCCTCCTGACAACTCTCTTCACAGCTGCCACACAATCTGCATTCAGTCTCTGTTACTACTGGACGGGACGCTCCAATCAGACCAATATCAGCTATCTGAGGACGGGAACAGCTGTTTGGACAGTCAGACACAGAAATTCTGAACTCATGATGTATTTTCAATGGCCCGTCTACCCTGGTTTTCAAAAAGATCTTCAGATCTCTGGCTGAAAGAAGCTCTTCCAATTCCCGGACAAGACTATTGGCCTCGACCGCCCTGTTTTTGCAACCGGTTTGCCCGAAACATGCCTCTACCTGAAAACCCTTTACTTCATCCTCCATCCGGTTGAGAAATTTCTGCTGACAGGAACGCATATGCGACAATGTCACCTCCTTTGCCCCGCCTTCTGACGCTTCCTTCTCTACCCTCTTTTTCACACGTCTTCTTACAAAAAAAGGTGCTCGTAAAAGCTCGGCCTCTGCCTCAATGGTCCACTTCATAATTCTTTTACCCCCTGATACTTGTTTTACTGAAATTCTAAAGGATCCTGACAGTCTTTCCCTTGACTAAAGTCAAAACAAATGATTCCATTAAAGAAAAATTTTTTGTATCTATATGAAGGATAGACGATATCTACCGGCAGCTGAGACAAAGCAATATTCCCCCATCCATGACAATGTAATTGATTTGATTTCAATAACACACCCTGGGCACATCAAATAGAAAATATGATTTCAATTAAAATATCAAGGGATTGCCGCATCAAAAAGGCAAATCTAAAACAGGTCGATACAGCCTGTCTGATTAAAGACCCGTAAAATCCTTACAATATATTGACATAAATCAAATAAATTACTATTTTTTATGATATTATAGATATCAATGGTTTCTAATATGATCATTGCGTTAATATAAAATTGAATTTTCTACTTCTTTATCCCTAATCAGATCCTAATAGTCCTAAAAGGAGGGAGTCATGAACTTTGAAACTTTTGAAGATATCATTGCCTATGCCATTCAAAAAGAAATAGAGGCCGTTCAGTTCTATAATGCGGCTGCTAACCAGGAAAAATACGCGGACGCAAAATCTGCCTTTAAGGAATTTGCTGAAGAAGAACAGAGACATGTTACCTTGCTGGAAAACATTTCTAAAAGTAATGTCGAGCATTACAAATTAAGGGATATCCCCAACCTGAAAAGAAGTGATTATACTGTGGATATGGCTTATGAGCCAGGAATGATGTTTGAAGACATCCTCAAGTTGGCTGCCAAACGTGAAGAAATGGCATTCCAATTCTATACTGATTTGGGTAATGGGAGTGAGAACCCGGAACACAAAAAACTCTTCCAGACACTTGCCCAGGAAGAGGCAAAACACAAACTCAAATTTGAGACTATCCTGGATGATCATTTCGCTGAGATGGGAGATTAGAGAGTTTGTCCGATAGGACAGTTCAAATTCTGACAACCATGTTCTGAATATAGCCCTTTAAAAAGGAGAGCCCCATGTATACGAAAATATTAGTTCCTCTTGATGGATCAGAATTGGCTGAGTGCGCTCTTCCCCATTTGGAGAAGCTGGCTTCAGGTAATAGTGAGGCAGAAATAATCCTCATAAGTGTAACGGAACTTGTTAAGTTCGGTCAGATCTTTTACGACCCGCATGTTACATCGGTAGACAGTATGGTAGATGGGGCAATGGTAGGCTATACACCATCACCTAACACCCCTGGTTCCTTTTCCGCTGTAGAAGATGCAATAGGCAGGATGGAGACAGAGGCACATAAATATTTGACCAGGGTAGCAGAGGGATTCGACAAAAAGGTTAATAAGCCAAAAGTAATGGTGCTCAGAGGAACTCCCGCACAGGAAATCGTTAACTATGCCGAAAAATCACAGTGTGACATAATTGTTATGGCCAGCCACGGCAGATCAGGACCCAGCAGATGGGCCTTGGGCAGTATTGCAGACAAAGTCTTCAGACGATGCAGTGTGCCTGTGCTTATGGTTCGCGGGCCGGGATGCGAGCATGGTTCAAAATAATAACCATATGCAAATGACCTGCACCTGAAATGACAGACAAAACATTTTCATCTGCAGTCCATAAAAGCCGGTTTGAACTGCTTTATAAATACTATAACTCACGCAAATGGGTTCATCCTGATCCTCTCGAATTTCTCTATGATTACCCTGACCTTCGGGACAGGGAAATCATAGGATTGATTGCTTCTTCCCTTGCATATGGAAGGGTAAGCCAGATCCTGAAAAGCGTTGCAGTAATCCTTGATGAAATCGGACCCTCTCCTGCTGAATACCTGCAGTCTGCAAGTTCTGCCCACATCCGAAGCAGATTTAACAAATTCAAGCACCGTTTTACAACAGGCCGGGAAATTGCCCTTTTTCTTCAGGGTATCAAACTGGTTATTAAAAAATTTGGCTCCCTTCAAGACTGTTTTTTGAGTTCTTATAAAGACAAAGACGAATCTATTCTGCCTGCGCTTTGCTTCTTTGTTAAAGAGCTCAGAAAGCCATACAAGGATCATCCCTGCTCCCTTCTTCCTTTACCGGAAAAGGGGAGCGCCTGTAAAAGGCTTCATCTTTTTATGCGATGGATGGTAAGGAAAGACATGATTGATCCAGGAGGATGGAATAATATCGCAACATCCAGGCTTATTATCCCTCTTGATACCCATATGTACCGAATCGGCAACCTCCTTGATTTTAGCTCAAGAAAAAGCGCGGATATTCGCACTGCCCTGGAGATCACAAGAGCGTTTGGGGAAATAGTGCCCGAGGACCCTGTAAAATATGACTTTGCTCTTACCCGGCTGGGGATAAGAGATGACGCGAGCATCAATCAACTGATCGACACAAAGGATACTAATTGATACTTATGCATCGTCTATTTGCCATCTTTGTCCTGACCTTTATTTTTACCACAACAGACATCGGACAGGCCATATCAGAGAACCTTTATTCAGCCAGTATTAATTTCGAAGTCATGGGTAGTACTGCCCATATCACAGTAATCACCCGCGATCAGAAGACCTCAGACCAGGCACTTGACCTTGCGCAGACAGTATTACAACAAACCGCTGCGCTTTTGGATATTAACACCCCCGGCTCTCCAGTATTAAAAATCAACAATACTGCGTATAATAATCCTGTTAAAATAGAATCAGACCTGTTTGAGTTACTCATCACTGCAAGAAATTACAGTATTATAACAAATGGCATCTTTGATATAACCCGTCCTTCTCTTGTTGACCTCCTGCAAAAAGGAACAACTTCCGGGCTCACACCCCCTCCTGAAGGAATCTCCGATACAAAAATAAAGGCAGGTTATGAGAGAATCCTCCTTGATCAGGGAAGCAGGACTATTGGGTTTGCTGTCAGAGGGATGGAAATCGATTTGCAGGAGATTGCCCCGGGTTTTGTTGTAGATATGGCATTGGAAGAACTTATCAAAAGCAATGCCCTGGGTGGTCTGGTGAATTTGAGAGGTGATACGCGATGCTTCGGGCTGACTATAAAAGGGGAAAAGAGCTGGAAAACTTATATTAAAAAACCCGGTGACCCGGATACCGTCCTTTTTTCATTATGGATTGAAGAAGGTGCCGTGGCGATAAGAGATGACTATAATCCTTCTGCGGCAGTTCATACTCCTAATTCCGGCCAGAGACAATCCAATGTAATCATTGTCACTAATACAGCCATGAAGGCAGCTGTCATGGCATCAGCAACAGCCTCCCTTAATCCGGAGGAAGGTATTAAACTCATCAAAGGAATTCCGGGCACAGAGGCACTTATCCTTGAATCTTCAGGGAAAAGGACAATCAAATCCTATACTGACAATATATGGGATTATATCGGCGATCCGGATATAGATGCTGTTTCCAGTGCCACACCCAAATTCAACTGACCTCATTTATTCTGATTCTATTTTTTTAAATGCTCCACAAGATTGAACTGTTGTGACAAATCTAGGGCCTGCATGATTATCATTTCATCAGTACAGTTATTATAAATAATATCAAGCCTGTTTCCAGCTGACTCATATTCTCTATCCCCTATTTCAAGCTCTGCCATAATCAATTGATATGAAAACTCAGATGGTTTCAGCAACAAGGCCTTTTTTAGGGGATCTTTGGCTTCATCCTTTCGACCCTTTTTCAGATAGACATCAGCCAGCTGAAAATATACATCCACATGCATTCTCGCAGAAATAGCAAACATTCTATCAACTACATATGCGCGATCTTTTAATTTCCTAATTTTCCCTTCAGGAGGAGAGTTAGTTTTTATCTGGCCGGTCTCCACATCAAATTTATTATCAATAGAATCAGATGCAATACACCCACAGAAAGATACAATCGATAGCATTATTATAAAAAAGATTGGATTCTTCATATTCTCCTTACCCTAAAAAAATGCAAACTTATTTATCATTAAATCAGTTGCAGCAGTATAGAACTTATAATACTATCAACTGTCAATAGTTATTTTTACCCATTGCTGAAATCTGTTTTTCGAGTCTAAACTTAACATTTGAATTTTGCAAGCATCGAGCGTACCGACACCGGGAACCCGCTACGGAGTAGTGGGTCTGCGCACAGCGAAGCTCATGCAAAAAAGATACAAGGCACATTTACATAATTTGTTATCGAGCGGAGTTCAAGATTAATGAATACCTTGGATAATATTTATAAAACTTATTCACTCTACACTATTATTTCTACAGTTGTCATACTCTCCTACCTTCCCACATTTACAGGAGGGTTCATCCTGGACGATAATGATCTCATAAAGAACAATAAGTATATTACAGAGATACATTCGATTTCTTCCTACTTATCTCAGGAAGATGGCGTACCTGATCAAATGGACTTAGGTGTTTACCATAGTGGATATTATCGACCTCTGATGAATTTGTTCTACTATATCGACTATAAGGTATGGGGTATGAAAGCAAATGGTTTTAGAACCACAAATGTTATCCTTCATATTCTGTGCTGCATTATTCTGTTCCAACTCATTACCCTTCTTTTAAAGGACACAAGGGCAGCGTTTTGGGCGACATTTTTGTTTGCTGTCCACCCTGTAAACTCAGAATCAATATCTTTTATCATTTCCAGAAACAACATCGTAGTAACAATATTTATTCTGTTTTCACTATATTGTTATATAATCA
>JAFDJA010000243.1 GCA_019307745.1 Deltaproteobacteria bacterium
TCTCTTTGAGGTCAAGAGACTCCCAGCGTTTTCTGCCGGACAGTGCCTTATATCTCTTGGCATCAAGCTCTACACATACACAATCGGGCTTCTCAGTGGCAATAACCCGCTTAACAAGGTCTACAGATTCCCTGGACACATGCGCTGTGCCTACCAGAAATATCTCGCGTTCATCGACTGTGAGTATATGAACATCATCAGGGTAAACATGGTTCCCGTTTCCCTGTTCCTCTATGTAATTATCGTTTCCTGTCATGAAAAAAAATCAGTACTCATATATTTGATTAAGGGAGGAAGACTTGCTCCTCATTTTATAAAGTCCGTACTATACTTCTTACACAAAAAAAACAAGCACAGGAATCATACTTATGGACTCAACCTGTGCAGGAACACAACATATAACAAGCTGCGTAAAATACAACAATCAGTTCTGGGAGCCTTTAGGGAGTTTAAAAACGCTGCTGGAGGATTTGGGCGTCAAAAAAATTTATCGCATTCTCATAAATCAACCGCCGCTGACAAATTTCAACAGCAGACGATTTCCGGGATAAATTGTATTGTTTTTCAGGTTATTCCAGCGTTTGATCTCATCAGGTGAAATATTGTAACTTCTGGCTATGGTCCATAGTGAATCACCACTCCGAACCCGATAGTAGGTTTCTGCCACAGTTTCTCCAGAATCAGCAACCTTAAGCAACAGTTTCTTACCGGGATGGATCATGTTGCCATTAAGGTTATTCCAGCGCTTGATCTCCTCTGGTGAAACATTGTATTTTCCGGCTATGGTCCAAAGCGAATCCCCGCTCCGGACCTGATAGTAAAATTCTGCTCCTGATGGTTGGGAACCAGTTGCTACCAAGAGCCTGTCACCAGGATAGATGACATTTGTTGTCATGCCGTTAAGCTGTTGTATTTTTTTTGAATTCAGATCAAATTTTCTGGCGATCTGCCAGAGAGAATCCCCCTCTTTTACCAGGTAGTAAGTTCCTGGTCCTGATTTGTTCAAGTCTGCCCTTACTGCTCGATTCCCGACCTGCGCCTTTTGTTGCCTTGCGGCAACCCCGGCAGCTTCTTTATTACGTACTGGAGTGATCTGCCTTGCCTGTTCAGTGGAGGATGAAATAGCGGCGACTTTGACCCCGCTGTGCTGCACATAGAACACCAACTGCTGTCCGGCTCGTATCCGGCTGATATCATTTATATCATTCCAGGCGGCAATCAGATGGATCGGAACATTGTACAGCCTGCCCAGCTCTGAAACTGTTTCTCCTGGACGCACCTTATGTAAAATAAAATTCCCGCCTGCTGCTTCTACAGCCAGATATCCTCTGGATACAGTACCCTCTGGAAGCATTTCATAGGAGATCGTCTGATAGGGGATTCTGAGCCGCTGCCCGGCTTGCAGCCCGGACGACCGCAAATTATTCGATTTTAGGACAACAGTTTTTGTCAGTCCATATTTTCTGCATACAGCGTTTAAGTTTTCTCCCTTCCTAACCGTATGAGTCTTGAATCCTGTTGATACAACAGCCTGCACCCGAGGCAGGTTCTTTTCAACATCTTTTTTCTTCCCTACCGGAACTTTAAAGGCGTAAGAAGCTTTATCAGGGGGAGTAAACCCTTTTCGCAATTCATTGTTATATTTTTTCAGCTCTGAGGGCTCCATTTCACTGGCCATTGCCACTGCCTTGATGGCCGTCCAGCGCGGCACTTCCACTGTCTCATACGCCAGAGGCGGTTCATAGCTGATAGCCTCAAATCCATATTTCTCAGGTTCTTTGGAAATAATGATTGCAGCAATCAGCTTAGGGACATAGCGCTTGGTTTCCAGCTTCAGGTACTTGCCCTGGGCTATTTCCCAAAAATCGGTTGTATTATATTTTTTTATGGCCCTTCTGATTTTACCCTCACCTGCATTATAAGCCGCCACCGCAAGATACCAGGAGTCAAATTCACTATATAAATCACTGAGATAGGCAATAGCTGCCTCGGTTGACTTGACCGGATCACGCCGCTCATCTACATAGGTATTGATTTCCAAGCCGTAATATCGGCCTGTGGGCTTGATAAACTGCCAAACTCCTACAGCTCTGGCCCTGGAATAGGCCCTCTCGTTATAACCGCTCTCGATCATGGCCAGATACACAAGATCTTCCGGCAACCCGGCGGCGCTGAGATGTTCATGAATCATGGGCAGATAACGACCAGACCTGGAAAGCCAGATTGCAAAATTCTTCCGGTGCCTGCCTGTAAAAAAATCCAGATAATACTGGACCTGCTTGTTGACTGTTACAGGGAAATCATATTGAACCTCGTCATCGGAATATTCAACTGCCGGAACGCCTTGTTCCCATTTGCCGAGGAGTTTAAGATCCAGCAGCTCCTGGTCCTTAGTCTGCTCCGGTTCAGGTTCTATATCACCCTGCAGTTTCCCTCCCTGCTCTACATCACTTTCCACCTGTGGGAAAGTGGAAAGCCCCCAAATAAAATCTTTATCCCCATAACCTGCTGCGCTTTTCTGCGTACGGTGCTCTTTGTCTAGATTCCCCGTTTTGAGCGGAGCACAGGCAACTATAAATGCAGCACAACAAATTATGGCAATGTATTTATAAATGTTTAGCTTGGCGATACTCATATGAATCCTTATGGAAGATTTACAGGACAGCTTTCAGCCTGTAACTCACTAAAAAGCAATAAATGTGCCGGAACAGAAAAAAATAAATAAAAGTTTTCGCTGGATTGTGTCATGATTTCTTGGAAAGAAGGAGTAGATTTGATTTTATTTCCACTTGATCATATTTATTAAGGGAAAAACAAACCTGACAAATTTTTCAGTATATACCATAGAATACCCTACTGCTGCAATAAAAAAATCAAGCCAGAGCTTGAATTTAGAAGGTTTTTGGCAAGAAATGCGACCCTGATTTTGGGGCCGCATTTAAGAAAACGGTAAGGTTTCTAAGGGCTGTGTATAGACTGAAAACGATAATACACGTGGCTTTTGATTTATTTTTTCTTATTTAATTACAATATGTTAAATTATAGTATTATTCTATTTCTTATTATTTTCCATAGACTTGAACGGGTATATGTTTAAAAAACTGCTCTATGTCATAATAGCTTTTTCAGGACTGACCATTATTCTCGGCTTCGTGG
>JAFDJA010000244.1 GCA_019307745.1 Deltaproteobacteria bacterium
TTCTACCAGCGTTTGGCCAAACTTGATCATCGTTCAGAAGAAGAGGAGATGTTGCTTTACATGGTTCAAAAGGTCAGGAATAATCATCCTCATATGTCGGCCAGGACCATGTATAAAATGATCCTTCCTGAGACCATTGGGAGAGACAAATTTGAACGTTTATGCATGAAGAATGGATTACGGGTAAAGAAACAGAAGAACTATCGTGTAACTACAAATAGTAAAGGAGTAATCAGATTTCCTAACCTGATCCAGGACATTGAAGTTACAGGTGTAAACCAGGTTTTTGTGAGTGACATAACCTATTACGAGATGAATGGGCGGTTCGAATACATTACACTCATTATGGACCTGTATAACAGGGAGGTCGTTGGATCCTCAGTCAGCCAAAATCTGCGAACTGAGAATACAACCATTCCCGCTATAAGACAACTAATCAGAACAAGAGGCAGCCAAAACCTGGAAAACGCAATATTCCATTCTGATGGGGGAGGTCAATACTATTGCAAGGAGTTTATAAAAATCACAAAGAAGTTAAAGATGCGTAACTCCATGACGCAGGAAAAAGTGTATGAAAATGCTCATTCTGAAAGACTTAACGGCACAATAAAGAATGACTATCTTTATCCTTATCATCCCAATAACCGGCAAGCTTTAAAGAACGGATTAAAGAAAGCTATCTGGATGTATAATAATGAAAAGCCACACAGTTCATTAAACGACTTAACACCAGTTCAATACAGAAATAAAAATGCTGTTGATAACGAGAATATCTCTTCAAGATATTTCCCGTTACCAACAGCACATCATCATCATGATAATAGAAAGAAAGAATGTAATGTCTAATTAAGTCAACCTTATTCAGGCATTGAGTGTTCTCTACTCAACACTCAACACTCAACCCCAAACACTCGGATCACCGATCACCGATCATCAATCACCAATATGATTTTTCTTTTTCAATTATTATAAATACCTTTACATCTTTAATTTTTGACATGACAAGCATTTATACCATTATCCTTATTCTTATTTTAGCCCTTATTGAAGGGGATGAATGAGAATGGTATAAATTATTTTAAAATATAAATAAGGCCATTCTCGGGTTACCAGGAATGGCCTTATTATTTTGGTTATAAATAAATTAGATAATAAACACGAGTCACTTGAAAGCTTTTCAAAGTGACCTAAATCTTTACACAAATGGCTTCAGAAAAAATTCATGTTTTTGATACTACTTTACGCGACGGGGAACAGGTCCCGGGTTGCCAGTTGAATACCATTGAAAAAATTGAAGTAGCCAAGGCTCTGGAGGGACTCGGTGTGGATATCATTGAGGCAGGTTTTCCCATTTCAAGCCCCGGTGATTTTAATTCAGTGGTTGAAATCTCTAAAGTAATCAGGAAACCTGTTATTTGCGGTCTGACAAGGGCAGTTAAGAAAGATATAGAGGTTGCAGCAGATGCCCTGCAGTATGCTGAGCGCCCCAGGATCCATACTGGAATAGGTACTTCATATTATCATATAAACTATAAACTAAATTCGAATGAAGACGATATCCTTCAGCGGGCCGTCGACGCAGTGAAGTACGCCAAGAAATTTGTTGAAGATGTAGAATTTTATGCTGAAGATGCAGGAAGGACCGATAATGAGTACCTGGCAAAGGTAATTGAGGCCGTCATAAAGGCGGGTGCTACCGTCGTGAATATTCCTGACACCACAGGTTATACTTTTCCTGAAGAATTCGGCACCAAGATCAGGTATCTGAAGGAAAATGTTAAGGGGATTGATAATGCCATTATCTCAACCCATTGTCACAACGACCTGGGTATGGCCACCGCCAATACCATAGCAGGGGTGATTAACGGGGCACGCCAGGTAGAGGTTACCATTAACGGGATAGGGGAAAGAGCAGGAAATACATCGCTTGAAGAAGTGGTAATGATCCTGAAGAGCAGGAAAAACCTGGGTCTGGATACCAGTATCAATTCTAAAAAGTTATTTAAAACATCTCGTCTCGTTTCCAATTTAATGAGGATGCCTGTCCAGCCCAATAAAGCCATAGTGGGACGGAATGCCTTTGCCCACTCCTCAGGGATCCACCAGGATGGTGTCCTGAAAAATAGAGAAAATTATGAAATAATTGACCCTCAGACTGTTGGTATTGTGGAGTCTTCAATTGTATTGACTGCCAGGAGCGGCAGGGCAGCATTGAAACACCGGTTGGAGAAGATCGGTTATAAGATGGACCAGAAGAAACTTGACCACATCTATCATGAGTTTTTAAATCTGGCAGATCAGAAAAAGCAGATTGAGGATGACGATCTGGAGGTATTGGCCGGTATGGAAGAAAGAGGAGCAAGGAACCTTGAGATAACTTCCCTGCAGGTGATTTGTGGCATGAGCACAAATCCAACTGCTACTGTTACCCTGAATTTAAACGGTGAAGCCTTTACTGAGTCAGCTATGGGAAATGGGCCTATTGACGCTGCATTTTCTGCCGTAAAGAAAATTGTTAAGAAGAGGGTTCGCCTGGAAGAATTCCTGATACAGGCAATTACCAGGGGCAGTGATGACCTGGGGAAAGTGCATGTGCAGATACAGCATAAAGGAGGCATGTACTATGGATTCTCAGCCAGTACCGACATCGTAACCGCTTCAGTTGAAGCTTTTGTGGATGCCCTGGCACAGATAGTGTAAATGAAGCAGGGAGCAGGGAGCAGGGAGTAGGGAGTAGGGAGTAGGGAGCGGGGAGCAGGGAGCAGGGAGCAGAAACTTTAATTAATTGAAATAATCCTAAAAAAGATAAATACCCAAATGGGAAAAACGCTATTCGACAAGATATGGGAAAAGCACGTGGTTGATACCATTCAGGATGGTCCTGATATCCTGTACATCGACCGTCATTTCATCCATGAAGTAACCAGCCCCCAGGCTTTTGCTGGAATTGAACAGCGGGGCATTCCTGTATTTCGTCCTGAACAGGTCATTGCTACGCCTGACCATAATGTCCCGACAATTAATCAGCACCTGCCAATAAAGGATGTATTATCCAGGAAGCAGGTCGATAAACTAACAGAAAACTGCCACAGGCATCACGTTACCTTGTATGGACTCGAACATCCCTACCAGGGAATTGT
>JAFDJA010000029.1 GCA_019307745.1 Deltaproteobacteria bacterium
CCTCTAAAAGGGGTGATTTTGGGCGTGATTTATTTTTTTGGGGGTTCGTTAGATTCCAGGATTCAAGCGAGAGGATATATATTCACTTAAACATCTGATAATGGATTTTTTTACTATAGGATTTTAATGGGGGGGGGGGGTAGCTGTACCAGTTGTGTACCATTCGCGAATAAAAAGATCTTTCTCTGCGTTCTCTGTGGCTCTAGTGAACATAGTGAACGGGCGAGAGATATAAGAAAAGAAGTCAGCCTTTGACCGGGGCAAAAAAATGGTAAAAAGCGAGAATTTTTTTTTGGTAATCAAATGTACTGTTTTGTCCCATTCGAAAATCTCTTTTATTCCAGGACCCCTTATTTTTCAGACCTTTTCAGGCCATGAAAGAGAAAAAAGTCAACATTGTCAAACATCCATTTATCCCTGTTTTTCGGGATATTTATCTAATAACAGGGAGATTATGACAGAAAAAATGATACCAAAACAGGATTTCAGGCTGATTAACAGAATCCATCCCGAATAAGGGGGGGGCAAGTCTGCTCTTGACTCTTGTTGATATCATGCATTAATTTTGTCGCAGAATTCATTTCATTGAGACCCATGTAAAAAGGAGGAGCATCCTCAAACAAGCAACTTGACGGGAATATAACCGGGAAAATGATAGGACCGCATCTTAATTATCACACCCCTAACAAAAAGTTGCGATTACAATATGAAGTCTTCAATAAATATAAACCATGCGTAAGAAATTTTAATTTAAGAATGGGAATATAATAAAACGATCTTAAACTTGGTCGAAATCACAAATCATTTTTAATTTTTGAATTACTTTTTTAAGTATAGTCTTATATGTTGGTTGCATCTCAAATTGTTTTAAATATCTATTTGCTAAGGGCTGATTTTTCAACATGCCTTCCATTTGAAAATAAAACAAAACTTGTTTCAACTCTTTTGCATTATATTCTGTATAATCAATGAATTGGGGGTTTTTCCATTGTTTATCATTACCTAAATGAAAGGTTAGGTGTAAATCTTTAAACAAATTAAATTTCGTAGAATAACAAATAAGATTCAATAGTAGAAGCGCTCCAACACCTTTGATACCAATACATGAGGTTCCTAATCGAAACTTGGGATAATTATCTCTTTTAAAAATAAAACAATCATAGCCTCTATGTTTTTCTCCAATCTGAGTGAATAAAAATGGAAGCTGATCAGATGAAAGAATATCCATTGGCAAAGTTCTTCTATTAATTACAAAGGAATCAAAACCTTTTGCGATAATATCATCAATAGCCAAATAAAAATAAGGCATTAAAGAAATATCGACATTAGTAAAAATGAAGTATTCAGCATTTGAACTTTTATAAAGCTGATCTAAAATATCCCGAATTAAAGGCAGCTTTCTTTTTTCTTGAAACGAACCATAATCCAAAATGGAGCAACTCAAATCTGGAGTAACAGTAAAACCTTCGGGAATAACATCTCTATCCTCCTTATACTGGGCAGTAAAAAGTTCAACATCCACTTTGTTCTTTGCTGCCATTTTAGCAATCTTCATAGTTTCAAAAGTTATCGGTTGAGCATTAAATAAGTCAGATGATTTATTAACTTTCACAGGATTTATTATATGAGCTATTTGTCTCAATATGAAGCCTTCTCCAATTTTGATTGGAAACCTTTGAATTTATCATAAAATGAGCAGACTGTAGTTTTCATTACAACTGAAATAAAAATTGTTACTTTTTTTTCAATTTTATCGGATTTTCAAAGTATTTTTTGCTCACCTTGCCGAATAATCCGGGTTACTGATAAGTAACCCTGAAGACCTCTTCAATGGTGGTCACACCTTGTACTATTTTTCTTGCTCCATCCTCGCGAAGGGTGACCATGCCCTTTTCCATTGCCTTTTGTTTGATGGCATTGGAATCAGAGGTCTGCAGTATAAGACTTTGGAGACCATCATCAAGGACCATAAGCTCAAAGATGCCTGTCCTCCCTGAATATCCTGTATTAAAGCAATTCTGGCACCCTCTGCCTCTGTAGAGCTTCCTGCCAACAAGTATTTCAGGGCTGATACCAATATTTTTCAGGGATTGCCCGTCTGGAATATATTCCTCTTTACAGTCGGGGCAGATTACACGAACCAGCCGCTGGGCCAGAATGGCAAGAACAGAAGAGGTCACTAAAAACGGCTCTATGCCCATGTCAGTAAGACGCGTAATCGCGCTCGCGGCATCATTGGTATGAAGTGTTGAAAACACACGATGTCCCGTAAGGGCAGACTGGATTGCTATCTCAGCTGTCTCCGCATCACGGATCTCACCTACCAGGATAACATCCGGGTCCTGGCGCACAATTGAGCGCAGCCCTGTCGCAAAGGTCAGATCTATCTTGGGATTTACCTGGATCTGGCCTATGCCATCGATCTGATATTCAACAGGGTCTTCGATGGTTATGATGTTGATATTTGTGTTGTGAATGGTTGAAAGCGCGCCATAAAGAGTGGTCGTCTTTCCACTTCCTGTAGGGCCTGTAACCAGAATAATTCCATGTGATGCACTGATAAGCCTGTTGAATTCTCTGAGGTTGTCTTCAGGCATGCCCAGATCAGAAACTGTTATGAGGACCTTGGTTTTGTCAAGGAGACGCAGGACCACGCGCTCTCCACAGGATGTCGGAATGGTTGAGACAAGGATATCGACATTTTTATCTCCGATCCTGATCTCTATGCGCCCGTCCTGCGGCAACCTTTTTTCTGCTATATTAAGTGATGCCATGACCTTGATCCGTGAGACAAGGGCGGATTGAACATGCTTTGGCGGTGAAAGCATGTCATATAGAATGCCATCCACCCTGTGTCTGATCTTCAGCCTGTGCTGGGTGGATTCGATATGGATATCGCTGGCACGTGCCTTTACTGACTGAGAAAGCATTAAATTCACAAGCTTGATTATCGGCGCGTCGCTTGTATCGTCAAGGAGATCTCCTGCCCCTTCGATTTCAGATAAGATCAGGTCGCTCTCTTCGTTCATGTCCTGGATGACCTGTTCAGCAGAATCGCCGCTCATGTCATAGATGAAATTGATAGTCGAGATGATTGAGGAATGAGGAGCGAGTACAGTTTCAATACTGTTCATTTTGAGCATGTTGCGCAGGTCGTCTAAAGGCTGAAATTGAGTTGGATCATTTATCGCGATAAAGGCTGTATCTGGTGTGATTACCGGGACCATACTGAATTTTTTCAGGAACTGGATAGGCGTAATCTCCGCGAAATTGATCTTGAGGTCATTCACTGGAAGGGTAGGTCTGAATTCCATATTATATTGTACAGCAAGCCCTTTCAACAGGTCTGTTTCAAGGATTGCTTTCTGGCGGATTAGTATCTCACCTATACGTCCGCCTTTTTCTTCCTGTGTATTCAACGCCTCAGTGAGTTTATCTCCTGAAAGGTCGCAGATCTCAGTTAGTATTTCACCTATAAGTCTCATAAGAAAATTATCATATTTGCCGCAGTGCCCTGTGGATATTCTTATTGGGCCTGAATGCTGTTAAGATTGTCTTTGGCTATATCAGTCAGCTTTTGTCCCTGCTGATCCGGATCAATGGATGAAAATGTCCTGTCATCCGGGTCAAGCTCAATCAATTTTTTATACATCTGAACGGCCTTATCCGCCTCTCCCTGTAATTGATATACTATCCCGATATTCAGGAGAGCAAATGGATTTTCCGGATTGGTCTCAAGGATCTTCAGGTAGCATTCCTCCGCACTTTCATATTCACCCTGTTCCATATGTTTATTACCCTGATCGAGTAGCTTCATCTCCTCTGAATGGGATGGTCTCCTGTCATACATGTTGATACTGCTTTCTTCAATTCCATCAATATAGCCCCATTTTTCCTCATAAATATCCGAGGCTTCACCGGGATTTCTTATTATATGGGGGGTCAGGAATATAAAGAGATTTGTCCTGTTTCTACTCGTTGTCTTGGACCTGAAGAACCAGCCCAGGAAGGGTATGTCTCCCAGAATCGGAACCTTGTATACCGTTTCTTCATCATTTTCACTGATCATTCCACCTATAACAATGGTATTTCCATCTTCCACAATAACGGTGGTCTGGGTGGATCTTGTCAGGGTGGTGGGTGTAAAAGACTCTGTCCCTTCTTTTATTTTTATCACCTTTTGAAATATTTTCAACCGCACCATATTTTCCTGGTTTATTTGAGGAGTGATTTTGAGATTTACTCCGACGTCTTTGTATTCGTATGTGGTATACTCATTTGTGGAGGATACGCTGGTTTCTTTTTTTGTCAGGTACGGAATGTTTTCACCCACTGAAATTTCTGCTTCTTCATTATCGGTGGTCGTTATTTGAGGTGTTGATACAATATGTACATTAGAGTTTTTCTGGTAGGCCCTGAATACCGCACCCAGTGTCGGAAATCTAAGGCCTCCGATCTCAACACCGGCACCCATCACACCCACTGAAAACGCGGTTGGCAGTGTTACCTGACCAAGTTGATTAACACCAATCTGTGAAATAATGTCATAGTCCCCCGCGGCACCCATACCTCCGCTGCCAGCATAGGCACCAACCTGTCCGCCTTCATATTCCCCCAGATCCTGACCTGCCCGCCATTCGACACCCACATCGAACTCATGGTCCACATTGACCTCCATGATCAGTGCCTCGATATAGACCATTCGTCTGGGGATATCCAGCCTTTCAATAACATCTTCCAAGACCAGGTAATCATCCCTTTCGGCAGTGATTATCAGGGAGTTAGTCGCCTTGTCTGATACGATTTTCACATCCTGGGAGACTATCGGCGTCTTTCCTTTTCCAGCTGTCGTGGTCTGTTTTGCTGAGAATGATGTGAGGACAGTTGAAAGTTCTTCCGCGTTGGCATTCTGAAGATAATATACACGGATATCACCTTCACTTTTGGGAGTCTCTTTATCCAGCAGGCTTATTAGATGTCTGATCCTGAATGTATCATCTTCTGAGGCAACCACAATCAAGGAATTGGTCCTTTTATCGGCTGCTATTGTAATGGTTGCCTTGACAGTAGTTGCAGCGGCTGCCTTGGCTGCCGTGGTTATTGGGAATACTGCTGCCAGGGTGGTTTTCATGTCTGCTGCAGTGGCGTTTTCAAGGGGAATGATAGACATCTCTTCGCCAACCCCTTCTATATCAACGGCAGTGATAATATTTACCAGCCGTTTGATATTTGTAAGGACATCGGTCACTATCAGCATCCCTGTCTGTGGGTATGATATGATCGCTCCGCTTTTTGTTGATACAAATCCAGCAAAGAGCTTTTTAATATTATCCGGGTTCGCGAATTTCAGTGGGATAAGCTGTGTCACTACCCTGTCTTCAGGGTCTATATCATCACCGGGAAATACAATCTCAATATCTTTGGTTTTCGCCTTGACAGAAGGTATGATCTTTATAACGTTGCCTGATTCAACAGTGGTAAAGTTATGAACTTCCAGTATGGATTCAAATACCTTGTATGCCTCTTCTATTGTGACCTTATCAGGAGACATGATAGTAATGTTTCCCTTTACGGCCGGATCAATAATATAGTTTTTTCCCGTAACTTTGCTTATAAATGTTATGAGTTCAGTTATTGGTGAGTTATTGAAATCCATGGTAATGTAGCGTTTGCTATCAGATGCCGAGGGAGTTTTTTCCTGACTTGCTGTTGAGCTGCTTGCTGGGGTAGGGGTCACGGCCTTTGCCGCGGAAGCTTTGCCCCGGCTTGCCGCTGCAGGGGCCACGGCCTTTGGCGCGGAAGCTTTGCCCCGGCTTGCCGCTGCAGGAGCCACGGCCTTTGGCGCGGAAGCCTTGCCCTGGCTTGCCGCTCGAGGAGTCACGGCCTTTGCCGCGGAAGCCTTGCCCCGGCTTGCCGCTCGAGGAGTCACGGCCTTTGCAGCGGTAGGAGTCACACCCTTATCACCTGCGACAAGAGCCCCGTAGGCCGATGTGATTGCAAGGATCAGCAGCAGAACGCAGAAAAGATTTATTAGACATCTTCTTATTGATTTTGATTTCATATTCATCTCTTTTTATTTCCTGATTCAGTAATTGAAAATTTAATAAATGAGTAATTTCGTATCCGGATGCCGGATCTGTAATGCCAAAGTCATACTCCCTATTCTCCGATTATCTCCTGAAATTCGGAAAGGGATTTGAAACCCTCCAGGTCAGAATCATCCCTGGCCACGTCTGCCAAAGATGAGTCCAGCGAGATTGCCTTTTTCAGGTATATCAGCCCCTGTCTGTTGTCTTCGTTTATTGCATGGAGACAGGCCATATTATAATAGGGGGCGGCATACGCCGGCTTCAGGCGGATGGCCTTTTCAAAAAATTTTCTGGCCGCAGGGTAATCTCTGTCATGGAGATATATAAACCCGATATTGTTTAAGGCATCAACATGGCCTGGATCTGAAGCAAGGGCCTTGAGATAGAACTCCCTTGCCTCGTCAAACTGGCCTTTGCTGAAAAATTCTCCGGCAGTTTTATAAAGCAAGCCTGTGTCTGAAATATTTTCAACTGCAGCCTGCTCATTTTTGATCAGGGCTCGTGCAGGCTCCGGCAGCTCGTTAATTACATCAGCAGGCTGCACATCCTTATTGTTCCATCGGATATAAAGAAAAACAGCACACAGTACAGGCAATATCAAAAATAGCGCATATCTGATTTTGCTGCTGGAAAATATTATGTTATTTTCTTTTTCAGCAAGAAAACCACCATATTTAAGGTGGTGCGTATCTCTTTCCTGCTGGACTTTTTTTAATGCCTCATTGATATAGCTCATAATTTTCTGTTTTTAAAATGCCTTAAAACAGGAGATCCATGTATTACCGGGCTAACCTGACATCTGGTAGAGCAATGCCATGGTCGTTGGGCCTGAAATCCCATCTGCCTTAAGACCAAAATCTTCCTGAAACCGCATTGCCTCCCGGGATGTCAGTTCATCATAGATGCCTGTTGGTTCCACTATATAGCCTATCTTTTCCAGTGTCTCCTGGACCATGGTAACATCCTTTCCGACCATCCCATACCTCAGAACCGGCTCCTTATCCGGATGAGGATAGATCCATGAGGCCTTTTCCCCCCAGTATTTCAGGAGAAAGTCCCTGGCCACAGGCTGGCTGTCTCCAGCACTGTTAATGATAACCGCCCCTTCTTGTGTGATTTTTTCTACCACGAAATACTTGAAGTTTGAACTATTATCTTCAGGGTCATTCTTAATTACTCTGAATGGTCGTTTCAGGGTGACATGATATTCTTTTTTCATATCGAATTGTACCAGTGTCAAACGTGATCTATCAGAGGGTATATCCTTACCTTTAGTGCTTTTATGGTACAGGGTAAACAGTGCAGTAAGGCTTGTCTGTTCATCTAAAAATGGTACTGCCTGAATTTTTTTTATCTCCATTTTTTCAGGAGAAGGTGTTTGCTCTTTTACCGGTACGCGAACAGGTATGTCTTTGTTCAGGCTCCATCCTGCCAAGCCGGAAATTATGACCAACAATACAAGCATGGCAGTGTACGATACAAGGTCTTTCCATGCCCAGCCATTGGGGGTGTTCTCAGGTTTGATTGCGCCCTGGATATCCTTAACAGCTTTTGCCGCAATCCCTTTGGATATATTGTATTTTTCTTTTGTGTAAGCTATGAGCAGGGCCCGGTCACAGATTGTGTTTGTGCGCCTGGGATTCCCCTTTGAATAGCTAAAGATTTTTTTATACGCGCCATTTGCGAAGCGCAGATTTCCGCGTGCCTCGGCTACTATCAATCTGTGCTCAATGTAGCCCCGGATATCTTTATACGAAAGAGGCTTAAGATCATACCGTACCATAACACGTTCATTAAGTTGCCTTATAGAAGGAGCACTGAGGAATTCCTTCAGTTCAGGTTGGCCAAGGAGTACGATCTGGAGCAGTTTCTCCCGTTCTGTCTCCAGATTAGAGAGCATACGAATCTGTTCAAGTACCTTAAGGGAGAGGTTCTGGGCCTCATCGATTATAATGACCGCGTTTTCGCCATGTTCAAATGTCTCAAGGAGAAAGCTGTTTAGTGCGTCAACATAGTCCTTTTTGCTCTCAGCGTCAGGACTCATCTCAATGCCAAATTCATGGTTAATGCTTTTAAGCAGCTCGATGTCCGAGATGTACGAATTGAAAATAAGCGCGCTTCTGGTGCCTGTTTCCAGGCTGTTCAACAGGACCCTGCAGAGTGTAGTCTTTCCGGTTCCGATCCCGCCTGTTATTACAATAAAGCCTTTCCGTTCATTAATGCCATACAGCAGGTGGTCAAGGGCCTCCTTGTGAAAAAGGCTCAAATAGAGGTATTTGGGATCCGGTGTCAGATTGAACGGATTTTCTTTTAGTCCAAAGAATGCAGTATACATGGTTTATTTAAATTGATAATTTATAGTCCTGGGCTGACCGCCTCGTTTGATTATTACAGAAATATCAGACCCTGTTTTCAGCCCCTGGTACATGCTGAAGACATCTTCAGGTGTTTTTATGGTTTCTCCGTTTATTCCCTGGAGTATGTCACCACTCCTGAGACCCATTTGTGAAAATATTGAACCGGATTTTACTCCTGATAGTGCCAATCCGTCAGACTTGCCGTTTGTGAAATGCGGGAGTATACGTGCCTGGGACAAAAGGCTGTTGAGGTCATTCAGGGCGGCATCCACATCTTCCTGGGGGAGAACTATTGTCCTGGCTTGCCCCGATTTCATAACAGGGGAGGTGGAGAATGATTTTGCGGCCCTTCTTACAGGACGTGATGCTGGTGCTTGTGGAGTCAGTTCATTCATTGTAAGAATTTCGTCAGTGCCTTTATTGGTTATGACTACCTCTCTTCTGGATATTTTTTTTACCAGGACATCATTGACATTCTGGATAGCCTCTCCCTCCTCATAGAGGTGCTGTTTCTTTTTTGATAAATTCTTAATGACAGCATAGTTGCTTCCCTGAGAATCAATGATCGTACCCAGAAGTTGAAGCTTCAACGCGGACAGCTCCAGTGGCACTTCAGGCTCCTCCGGCACTTCTTCTACTTCTTCTACCTTAGGTTTTTCAGGAATTCCAAACAGGCTTCTGTCTGTAACAGCACGGTAGCTCCGTAATGGCTGAGACACCTGGCGGATATTCTCAGCTTTGCTGGTTTTTACTGTCTGGCTGGGAATGAGTTGTTTAACCTCATCATTGACCACCATATAAAAGGTATTAACACTGGTATATATAATTGATGACAGTACCAGAAGGTTGAAAATTATATAGTAGAATTTGACCATAGTTACCTGTTAATAAAACCTTGATCTATGTGAAATTGGGTTGGGGGGCCTGGATAGTCCCTGTTATACTAAAAGAGAGTTTTCCTCCCTTAAGAGTATTCTGTATAAGCATTTTAATGGTAGGGTCCAGACCTTCAAGGGGTTCAATTATAGCTTTCAGATTGATCCTGCTCATCATAATGTTTGAACTCAATGATATTGACCCCGTCATTGATCCTTTCATGATATCACCACTGAACTCTATATTCTTCAGGATTAATTTTCGGTTTTTAAGCTCTGTTTTTAGTGAAACCTGGTCCAGTGCAACCATTTCCAATCCAAAGATCGGCTGTTGCAGCATCACAATGACATCCGTAAATATAAAGTCTGCCTGGCCTTCACCCTCACGGAATGACTTTTCTCTTTCGCCGCTGTATGTAGCGGTACCATTAAGGATTGCTTCAAGTTGACGTTCAAAAAGGAGTGGCAGCGCAGTTTTATTGATATCAATATCACTGAAGTCCATCGATATGTCATAAGGACCTTTTATGGTTTTTGACTTAAATAAGATATTTCCTGTCAGGTCTCCGCCATATGCCTTTGAAATGATAAGACATTCATATCTCTTTTTGATGAGGGACACTATGTTGACATTAAAAGAAAGGAGATCAGCCCTGAACAGGTCAAAGTTTTCACCACCCTTTTTTGATATTCCTACCTGCTCAAGCCTGAGACCTGACGGAAAGGAAGGCGATACTCCCTTGATAGAAAAATCAAGAGTTGGCACCATTTTTTCGGCACTTAACACTAGAAGATTTTGAAATATTTCCGAAGGAAACAGATAATACAGCATGATAACAGCAAATATTATGCTGTAGCATGTATATCCAATCCATTTCTTTTTAATCCAGCTAAATAATCTCATAATTTTTTCGCATTCTCAAAATTACTATGTTCAGGATCATGCCTTCTGATATGTAAGTACTGACAGGGTTGTGTCCAAATATCCAGGGCGTTTTCTATTTGTCTTTATAGAGATTCTTTTAATAAAGATAAGGTTATCAGGTTGTTCAATTTTATACAGATAATTTTTCAGTTGATCCATTGTGATCGATTGCAGGCTTACATCAACTATGGATTCCTGAAAGCCTCCTATACCTTTTGATGTCGAGGGATTCATGTATTCATATTTGACTTGAGACTCTTTGGCAGCCTTTTCAAGAAATGAAAAGAGCCTGAAAGAGCTTTGTCTTTTTTTCAGGGCCTGTTCAATGCCTTTTGAGTTGTTCTGATAGTCCTCATATTCAGATTTAATGATCATAAGTTCCAGATAATCTGATTCGGCCTTTTCAATCCCTCTTCTCAGGCGATCAGTGTGCTCGAAAAAGGGGGAGATAAGGAACTCAAAAAGGAGCATTGCGGCAATGATACTTACTGCCGTGATAATAAATGCTTTTTCTCGTTTTGCGAGCCTCATGTTATTTCCCGTTTTAAATGATAATCCTGTGCTATTGCTCTGTTCTTATCAATTTCAGTTCAAACTCGATCCTTGCCCCTGATTTGTCCGCCTGTGAATCAAGGAGGTCTACCACTCTGAAGTAGTCTGATTTTTCCAGACTCGATCTGATATTATCAACAGTATTGTACGTATCTGTATCACCGCTAATCCGGACCGTTTCAGCATCCACCATCAGATTACTGAAAAGCACATCTATAGAAGATGGGAGGCGTTCAGATATCTCTTTTAATATATCAATCACTTTCTGGTCAGATTGCATTGCCGGCAGAACCACTACCGCGTTTTTAATTTCAATCATTTTTGATTTTGCCATCTGTAGAGGGGATGTCTTTATATCCTTGACGTCAGGGAATATCTGGGCAAAAAGTTCCATTTCCTTCTGTTTAAGCTCCTGATAGCTGTTATTAAGATAGAAATAATCAACCCCCTGGTTAATACCTAAAAACATCAACACAATGATTATGGATAGGGCAATTTTTGTGATCTCTTTTTTCAGCCCCTCATATCGATTTTTTATTTCAAATTCATCCTTCCTGAAATTGAATCCTCTATTTTTTCTGTTATCCCTGAGGACAAGGGCCAGGGCATTATCCATGAGCGCGGAGTCCCAGACCCGGGAGATTCCGCGGTCCATATTTACACGCTTGTCTCCGCTGATATGCAACTGACTGGCAGGCATGTCCATGAATCTGCTCAGGAGGTCGTCTGTCCCAGGGTAGAGCGCCCCTGCACCGGTAAAGAAGATCTTTTCGGGTGACAGCTCTTTGCCATTTAGAGATTTAAAAGAATGGAGGGTGCTTTTTACTATATCACAGAATATCTTCAGACAAGATTCGATCTGCTCAGGGCTTATTGTATCTCTTGGAGCTTCTTCTTCAGATTCGTCATCCCTTTTGTCCTGATCAGCAATAAGTTCCTCTGCCTCTTTGATATAAAATGTGCGGATCAGGGTTATCTGTCTGTTGAGAAAAAGGATCATTGTGTTTCTTTTAAGGCCTATTTCCAAGAGCATTCCATTGTCAGGAGTTTCTTCCTGGTTAATGAGCCACGATACCATTGGAATAGATCTTACATCGAGTATATCTGGATTAACTCCAGCACTCTGGAGCCCTGTCAGGCATTCAGCCAGATATTCTTTTTTTGCACAGACCGCCAGGACATTGTTTTTATCAGAGTGGTTAGAGGTATTGAAATCAATAATCAGATCATCAACAGGAAGGGGTACTTCAGCCTCAATTTCAAAGGGAAGTGTCTGCCTGATCTTTTTTCGATCAGAAAAAGGCATCTGGATATTATGAAAAGACACATCTTCTGCGGGGATAGATGCTATACAGGAGTCACTTTTCGGGTCTATTTGCTCAAAGAGGCCCTCCAATGCCTGATCCAGTGTCTGATCCTGCTCAATCATTACCCTGCAGCAGGCAATGATTTCACTGCTCTTGAGTCCGCTTAAGACCTGAACAGCCGTAATTGAATTATTGTTTATATCCAGCCCTAATATTTTTCCTGGCATTTTTATCTATCCAGTCTGTTAATTTCTAAAAATCTATAAATATTAACATGTAAGAACTAAAAAAATCAATGATTTAGTGTGTTAAATCACCTCCCATGATTCCATGGTCAATTTGGCGGGTGAGGAAGTGGAGTCTCTCTTAACAACCCCCTGAACACCTCTTTGCGCAGGGGCCTTTTTACCAATCGAACTGATATGAAAATATGAGCTTTTTGTTGTAATGACGGCAACACTCCCACCTGGCGGAGGGTAATAGCTGGGTATCCAATCTCTGTACCAGTTTGGATCATTGTTTATATCCTCTAAATATAATTCATCTGTTCGATCTTCTATAAAATCTTTTATCACTTTCACCTCAGGTTCATCAGGTTGGATACCGAAGAGTGCATACAGTACATGTTCATTTGCCGTGTATACATTTATTTTTCCCCCATTATCCTCAAGGGTCAGTTGGGGGGATATATCAAAAAGAATTTTTTCATCAATCCCATTTATGTTAAGCAGTTCGGTAAGGGACTTCATGGATTCGTTGGGAAAGGGTACCATGTCCTGATAGGTCCAATTTTCAGGAGTTATGCCGTCGGAAGTACCATAAGTATCTTGATCTGTATCAATCCAGTCGATCAGTGTATGCACAATCTTGTCCGCTTCGAAATCTTCAATATCCGGGTCAGAATATTTAAGTAATCTTTTAAGAACAATCATAAGACCCTGATTTACCTTTGATGTCATTGAGACTCCGCTGTATGTAACCAGATTGTTTACAGGGATCATACTGCAAAGATCTATTATTTCAACATCAAAGCTGCCCTCCTCAAACAGGGCGTCAGAGTCTTTTGAATATTCTGATGCAAGTGCCCAGTCTTCCATAAGGTGATCAATATTTTTAATATCATCGGCAGAAAGGAGTGCCAGGGCAAACTCCACACCTGATTCAGCAATGGAGCCAAGGGAAATTTCATTATCCAGGTTGGTTGAGGAATACAGCTCTGACATCATGGATGTATTGAATTGAAGGGATAGAACAACAATAATACCTATGATTATGAGGGTAAGAATCAGGGCAATTCCCTTATTATTTATATGCTGATTATGTCTTTTCATTGCTGGTATCTTGCCATTAGTATTGCCGCGGATGTGGTAAATTTCAAAGGAGGTTTTTCCGGATCAGCCCAATTCATAAACAGGAGTTCAATTGAGACCATCTTAGGTAGTTTGTCTATGGTTGGTTCCTCTTTTGAATTCCATTCATCGAGGTCATCACCGTCTTTATTACGGTATATGAAATTTATAGAAAAGATGTTGTTGCACAGGACAAATCCACTTTGTTCCTCTTCCTCCTCTGCTTCCTCCTCTGCGGGCAGTAAGGAGAAATTTATTTCATCAGACCTGTACAGTGCCAAAACCCCTGTTTCATCATTTTTCCTGACAAAATAGGATATCTGAGTCTGCTCACCATATCTGTCCGGATTGCTGAAATCTATATGGGCCCTGGCCGTAAACTGCAGGGTGTCGGCGTTTATTCCATCAAGATCATTATCCTCCCCAATAAACCGGCCTGTTGAGCCATGATTATTAAGGATATAGGCAGATTCAATGTCCCTGGCCATTCTTGTCAATGCTGTGCGGGCCATCTGATATATTTCAGCCTGTGTTTCCGTACCTTCAATGTTTTCAAACGTGGTTATATAAGCAGAGTAGACAATGGTGAGGATAATTCCCAGGATAAATATCGCCACAACCAGTTCCAGAAGTGTGAATCCCTTCTGATATGTCCCCGCATTATTAAAGGTTATCTTTATTTTCATTACAGCTCTGGTATGAACCGGTAGAACCTGTGAGTGTATTGAAACTGCTCAGATTCCTCCCATGAGATTATTATTTCAGCCTGCTTGAGAAATTCAAGTTCGTCCAGAGGCGGATCAAGCACAGCATCATATATCGAAACCTCCCATGAATATCCCGGATAATCATCTCCAAAATCTCCATAGTCAGACATCAGATCTTCAGGATCCATTGCCTTTATTTCCGCGATCTTGCTTCGGGCAAGCAGGGAGATAGTTGTATTGAATTTTGCTTCAGCTGCCAGGGAGAGTCCCTGGGACTGGAGATTAAGCACTGACACTAAGGCTATGGTAATTATTGACAGTGACACCATTACCTCAATAAGGGTGAAACCCCTTTCTCTGCCTTGTGTCTGGCATTTTCCAATATGCAAATAGATGTTTTGGTTCATGTGCGGCTGCCTAATCACTGCATATCTTCATAATCGACATAATCCTTGATAATTTCAACCTTTCCAAGAAATGGCCGTAGGATAAGAGAAAATTCCGTATCATCATCTGATTCCAGGTGTATTATTGCCGGCTGAATATATCCCTTTTCTGAGATCATTATCCGTACTTCGCCCATTATCCTGTCCACCTCCTCTGGAAAAGAGACTTCAACGATGTGGACATCATCAGGGAGGGTATAGGCGTCTTTGCGTGTTTGATAACTCTTTTCCGGCGACATACCGGGTTCGGTAATCCAGAATTCATCTGAGTTCAGGTCAAAATTCAGATAAAAGTCCTTGTGCTCTCTGATCGCTTCACTTCTCAGGGCCTTAATATTGCCCACAAATTTTCTGACCACCCCTTGCAGGTCATCGGACAGGATCGCCTGCTGGAATCGGGGCATGGTAAAAGAATACATGATACCGATCAGGGCAACAACCACAATCAGTTCAATCAGAGTGTATCCTTTATGGTTCTGGATCATAATCAGTTGGTCGAGGCCCTATTCTGTTACCCAGTTTGTAATGTCAGCGTCTTTATCTTCGCCACCTTCTACTCCGTCATTACCGTATGACAGGAGGTCAAAATCACTGTGAAGACCGGGGCAGAGATAGATAAATTCATTTCCCCACAGGTCCTTGGGAACTATGCCCTTTTCCAGATAACCCTTTTCGCGCCATTTTCTTGGGAGAATTCCAACACTAGGCGGTTCTACCAGTGCCTGAAGACCCTGCTCAGTAGAGGGATATGTCCCGTTATCCAGCCTGTAAAGTTTCAGGGCAGTCTCAAGACTTGCAATCTGTGTTTTTGTCTGGATAATCTTTGCTTCATCTGCCTGGCCGAAAAATTTGGGCGCAACATATGTTGCAAGGATCCCCAGGATGATAATTACGACCATAATTTCAATCAGGGTAAAACCCTGTTCATTGGATCCTTTTTTATACATTTTTTTCCTCCTGCTTGTTGTTGAATAACTTCTTAAAAGGTTCATCCCGGTTTAAGTGATAGGGAAGGATATCATTGCTGTCATTTTAAAGATACCCTCCTTTCCCCTGAGTCTTTACATCATTTGGTTCATCTCCAGTATAGGAAGCAGTATCGAAAACACGATAAATACCGCGACACAGGCCATTACCAGGATCATGACCGGTTCCAGTATTGATGTCATTGCCATGGTCTGTGATTCCACCTCTCTTTCATAAATGTCCGCGATTTTATGGAGCATCTTCTCAATCTCTCCGCTCTGTTCCCCCACTGTTATCATCTGAACTGTTATTGGTGGAAACCACTTGCTCCTGCCCAATGGCACGGCCAGGTTTTTGCCCTCCTCTACCTCTTCTATGGCATTGTCAATCACATCAGAGATAATGACATTATCAACAATATTTCTCACGATCTGGAGGGCAGTGATAAGGGGGACACCACTCTGAAGCAGGCTCCCAAGGGTCCTTCCAAATCTTGCCATGGCAAGCTTTATATTGATCAGCCCTATAAGAGGGGCCTTTATTTTAAAAAGGTCAAATATTTGCCTGCCCTTGTCTGATTTTTTAAACCGGCTGATAATTATCATTATACTCCCAAGGCCGATTAAGAGGAGCCACCAATATGCCTTGAGAAAATCACTGATACCAATGAGCATGACTGTCGGCAGGGGCAGTGTCTGCTGCATATCCTCAAATATGCGAGTAATATTCGGTACAATAAAGGTGAGCAGAAAAAAGATGACAAGAACTGCAACTATTGACATGAAAATGGGATATGCCATTGCCGCTCGAATTCGGCCTTTCAGTGCCTCCTGGTTTTCGCTGAACTCTGCCAGCCTTTCCAGGACAAGATCAAGGGAGCCTGATGCCTCTCCGGCCCTTACCATGTTAATATAGATTTGAGAGAACTGTTTGGGATACTGGGCAAGAGAGGAGGCCAGGCTGTTCCCTTCATTGACAGATTCCTTTATCTGGGACAGGATTTTTTTTTGCAAGGGATTTGTGACCTGAATTATCAAGGCTTCTAAAGCTGCCACAAGGGTTACGCCCGCCCCCAGGAGGATAGACAGCTGGCGGGTCATCGCAGAAATTTCACCCGGTTTTACCCTTCCGAAAAGTGACGAAATTGATGAATCTGTCCTGCCTGTATCCTTCGATCTTACTGATGACTCTTTTATATCTATGGGAAAAATATCCCTGTCCCGCAGTTTTTGTCGGGCGGTTATGGCACTGTCAGCGTCAATAATGCCCTTGATGTTTTTTCCTTTCTTGTTCAGGGCTGTATACTCATAAACTGCCATAATGGATATTTTCCTCTTGAAAATGTCGAATAAAACCACCTGTTCCCGGTTTATAAAGGACTGGTCGAAAAACCCGAATTATGTATGGATGATCCTATCAGGAGAGCAGGTATGTGTCAATATAAGGGCCGTTTATATGTCAGCAGATCTTTCTTATTTTCCAAGACAGAATTCATTGAAGATCCTGTCGAATACCTCTTCATGAGTGGTTTCTCCTGTTATCTCCCCAAGGGCCTGAAGTCCGCTGTTGAGGTCTACCGCAGTGAGTTCAGCGGGCAGATTATCTTTTGTATTCCTGGCAGCCTTCTCAAAAAACGTACAGGCCTCTTCCAGGGCCGCCTTCTGCCTGAGATTAGGGGCAAGGGGAGATGAACTGATATCCTCTGCTCCGTTAATAACCAGATCCTTTATGGCCTTGCACAGATCGCCTATACCCTCACCGGTAAGTGCGGATATCTTGACTGATGGGATGGTATTCAGGGCATTTTTCAGTTCAATTTCATCGACCTTTGACTCCAGATCCATTTTATTGAGGATGACCAGGCTCATCCTGCCCTGGGATTTTTTAATCAAGTCAAGATCATCCCTGATAAGGGCACAGCCCTGGTCAATCACAACCAGTAAGAGATCCGCTTCAGCAAACTTTTTATGTGTAAGGCTGATGCCGATCCTTTCCACTTCGTCCGTGACTTCTCTAATACCTGCTGTGTCCATAAGCCGGAGTGGTATGCCTTCAATGTCAATTGTCGCCTCAATAAAATCCCTGGTGGTCCCTGGTATTGGTGTGACTATCGCACGCTGTTCATTCAGAAGCCTGTTCAGGATACTTGATTTGCCGGAGTTTACGCGTCCCGCAATGACCGTTGTAATGCCCTCCAGCCAGATTTTTCTTCTTTTATGAGCCGCGATAATTTCTTTGATGGGATCAACGAGTAGATTTTTGATCCGGGAGGCAGTCTCCTTACTATGCAGGATTTCTGATTCCTCTTCAGGAAAATCAATAGCCACCTCCATTTGCGCGATGATGCCTATCACACTCTGTCGTAATTTTTCGATCTCTGTTTTAAGATCTCCTCTGATCTGACGGGAGGCCATCACAAGCCCCTTTTCAGATCTGGAATTTACTAAATCCACTATAGCCTCTGCCTGGGTCAGGTCTATTCTCCCGTTCTTGAATGCCCGAAAGGAGAATTCTCCGGGCTTTGCGAGTCTGGCCCCATGATGCAGGATTACTTCAAGTATTCTTGAGAGTATTACATGACCGCTGTGTGAATTGATCTCAACAACATCTTCACATGTATAGGAGTGGGGGGCCTTCATAAATGATAGGAGAATTTCATCGATCATTTGGCCGCAGTCAGGATCAATCAGTTCTCCCAGATATAAGTGGTGGCTTTCAAGACTGTTGCCAGGTCTTCTTGCTCGAAAAAGCTTTTTGGTTATACCTTCGGCCAGGGGGCCGCTGATCCGGATAATACCAATACCTCCACGGCCAAATGGTGTGGCAATGGCTGCGATAGTATCTGTATTGTTCTGGTGTGCCGGCATATGAAAACAGAAAAATATAAAGGTTTAATTTTTACATGCTGGATTGCTGGTGTGCATTAGCTGGTTTTCCATCCAGAAACAAGGTTGCTTTTACAAGATCAAGGGCAATTTTGCCGGGCAATGTAAACCCGGAATCAGTCCTGAAAGAGCGGGTCTGAGTCAATCAAGTGGTATGTAATTGATCGGTCCATATCAGGCCCTTTAGGGCGCGGGATATGGAATGTCCCTTGTCAAATCAAGGATTTGGCCGGGACGTAGCCGCCTGTGTTCTGTAATAACCAGGACTGAAGATTTACACAGGGTTCAAATCGGGAACCAATCCTGCAAGGTCCTTCTGCTTTGGCATCACTGAGTCTCGGCCTGTGGAAAAGGGCTTTTGGAAGATGGTAACCAGCTGCGCTGTTATAATGTCCCGGATACGCCTGGGTTATTCGGAATCTGGTTTCAGAAACTGTTTATGAGATGTACGGCCTTGCACCAGGATTAGTTTGCAGCTTTTTGGGGAATAATAAGCACCTTTTTCAGCATGCCATCACCACGACTGCTTGTGTCAAGACCCGTGTCTTCCTTGAGGGTCAGGTGTACAATCCTCCTGTCATGTGAATTCAACAGGTTTGTTGTCATTGGTTTTTGAGCCTTCTTTACCTTGTCTCCCATTTTTAGTGCAAGTTGAGTCAGAGATTTTATTCGCCTCTGTCTGTAATTTTCTGAATCAATAACAACTCTAATCCTTTTGTCCAGGGCCTTGTTTACCGCCCTGTTGACAAGATATTGAAGGGCATCAAGAGTTCTGCCCTTTCTGCCAATAAGGAGTCCATAAGTATCTCCGGTCATATTAAGATTCAACTTGCCATCTATTTTTTCAGCAGTTACAGTCACTTCTTCTGCCGGGATAAGCTCAAGGATCCTTTCAAGGATATCTTTTGCGGTATTGAGATCCTGGGAGTCAGTTTCTTTTTCCATGCTGCTTGTGGTTACTGATTTCGAATCTCCATCTTCCTTCCTGGGTGTCTCACTTTTATCACTACTATTAAAAATAACTTTGATCTTTGCCTTTTTAGTCCCTACTAACCCGAAGATACCCGCAGAACCAGGTTCAATAATATCAATATCAAGCTCTTCTTCAGGAATGTTCAGTTCAAGGGAAGCGTTTTTGATAGCTTCTTCAGTTGTTTTTCCTACAAATTCGTATGTGCCCCTATCATCCATATATCACCTCCAAGTCTAATCCGGCCTTTTCTTGATTCGATATTGCTGGCCAATAGAAATAATATTGCTTACTAGCCAATAGAGTACAAGGCCGGAAGGGAAATTTATAAATATAACAGTAAATATGATGGGCATAAGCATCATGACCTTTGCCTGCGCAGGATCTCCCGGGGGGGGAGACATCTTCTGTTGGATAAGCATGGAGGCCCCCATCAGAATAGTAAGTACAGGAATCCCACAAGGTGACGTCATGAAAGGAATTTGAAACGGGAAGTGCAGTAATCTGTCAGGCGCTGACAGGTCATTTATCCAGAGCATAAACGGGGCATGTCTTAACTCAATGGAATCTCCAAGAATTCTGAAAAGCGCTATGAACACAGGTATTTGGACGATCATTGGCAGGCAGCCACCCATAGGATTGACCTTATAGGTCTTATAGAGCCCCATCACTTCTTTATTCATCATCTCTTTGTCATTCTTATATTTGTCCCTGATTTTTGCCATCAGAGGTTGAATTTTCTGCATCTCTTTCATTGATTTATAACTCTTATGGGTAAGAGGCCAGAAAAGAATTTTGACAAGAATGGTAAGGATAATGATTGCAACACCATAGTTATGTACATAACCGTAAAAGAAGCGGAGACTGTGATAAAGTGCTTTTGCAATATAGTCAAACCAGGACCATCCAAAGTCGATAACAAGATCAAGCTTTTTATCGACCATTTTCAGGGTGTCCATGTCTCTGGGCCCCATATAGAGAGTTAAATCAGACGATATACTGTCAAAGGGATTCAGAGTCACAGGACTTGCTATAAATGATGCCTTGATAATATCCTGCATGGGAAGGCTTCCGTAAAAATTCCCCTCAGTCAGGGTGGAGGGAATCATTGCAGAAAGAAAATAACCGTTTTGATAGGCGATCCATGTGATCTGGCCGGAAAGTTGTTTCCCCTCAGTCATCTTTTTGGGTTTTATCTTTTCAAGAATACCGTCCAGAAGGAGCGATATGCCCGCAAAGGAATAAGACTTGTTGTCCCTTATTGGAATAGCATTCTGTATACTCGCGCGGATGCTCCCTGTAATCAGGGACTGTGTAGTATTTGTCAGTGTAACGGTATGTTCTATTTCATATCTGTCAGGATAGAAAAGGTATGTCTGAACGATACGGTTACCACCATTTCCCACAGAGTTGAAGGTCAGTTCATGGGGCAAGGATTCGGGATAAAGCTGTATCGAATCATCAGAAGTGTTATAAAAAACAGTACCGCTTCCTGTTGGTACCTGGCCTTTGAAATCCACGGAAAAGAAATCAGCGCTGCTCTCCTCAGGCATGTATACCAGTTCCACAGGAGGGGAGTCTTTATCAGTAGTCAGGCGGTATTGTTTTAACTGGAAGCTTTTTATTGCCGCATTTTGATTTGAAAAGACGGCCCTGTACAATGGAGTATCTACAATGACCTCTTTATATTGGATTTGAGAAATTTTCGTGTTATCTGTAAGCCAGGCATCTTCACTGGCAGAGGGTGTAACCGGGGAGAGGGGGATTTCCTCAACAGGCAGCTTGCTGCTGTCTTCAATCACACTATTTTCATTGGGAATCTGCTGCTCCTGTTTTGCGAAATATGACCACGCAATCAGGACTGCAAAAGATAAGGCAAAAGCCAGTATTGTCCTTTTTTCCATCTATAAACCAGATCCAAAGATATCTTCTTTGGCACTAAATAAACAGGATTATTGTAAAATTTCAGTCAACCGGATCATACCCGCCAGGATGCAGGGGGTGGCATTTGGAGATACGAATCAATGATATTGCACCGCCCTTTAATACCCCGTATTTTAAAATGGCCAGGCAGGCATATGTAGAGCATGAGGGATAAAAACGGCAGGCAGGAAGCATAAGAGGAGAAATTATTCGTTGATATATCTGTATCAGACGAACTGGTATATATCTTAAGCTATATGTGGAACTTTTTAACCGAGATAATCTCATTAAGCTCCTCTTTTGCTTCTCGGAGAGCAAGTTCATCAGCCCCTTTTTTCGCGATGATTATAATATCATAGCCTTGACAGAGGTTATGTTTATTTAAGCGAAAATATTCTCTTAGGAGCCTTTTGATCCTGTTCCTTTTTACAGCGTTTCCTGTCTTTTTACTTGTAGTTATCCCTATTCTGCTAATGCCAAGTGAGTTTTGTCTAAAAATAACTAAAAAATGTTTTGTATGGCGCTTTTTTCCAAATCGATTTGAGTTGACAAAATCTTTCCGATTCAATAACCTCTCTGATTTTGGAAATGAGAAGGATTTCATGCAATTTTTAGCTAAACTGCTAGTCGTTTGCGGCCCTTAGCCCTTCTTCTCTTAATGATTTTAACACCACCTGCTGTACGCATCCTGGCACGGAAGCCGTGTGTCCGGGCTCTTTTTAAATTGCTAGGCTGATATGTTCTCTTCATTTTTCTGCACCTTTTATGTCTTATATTTAGATTTACGATTGGATAAAAATAATCTGATATACAATCGTAATATTATGTATTTGTCAAGCTTTAAAATGCCTTATGTGATACAGCAGTATAAGGCAGGGTTTATTTTTTAAGTCTGATTAAGGGCAGTGCAAATTTGAAACTTAAAATCCTTGTATTATCGGGGGATCTGCAGGGCTACGTTTTGATGGAAGGGTAATTGTTTTATATATATTTTTTTTTACTATGTTGTGCGATTTGTTTTACAAAGATCTGTCAGCTTTTTTTGTCCATTTTAAAACGGCAAAAAACAGATCAGGCATCTCTTACGATTCTGTCGTGTAAAAGGTCATTATTAGTCATCTTCGAGCCTGTTTTTTTCTTAATTCAGGTATTTACTTACCTGGAACAGTTTGTTAACATTATACGTTTTGTTAAGGCACAAATTTCGAAAGGAGTGACATATGATAAATTGGTTTTTGGGTCTTTTTTCAAATGATCTAGCTATTGATCTAGGAACAGCAAACACACTGGTTTATGTAAAAGGGAGAGGAATTGTCCTTGGTGAACCCTCGGTAGTAGCGGTACGAAGGGATGCCAAGGGCGGCAGTAAGGTCCTGGCTGTGGGGAAAGAAGCCAAGATGATGCTGGGTCGCACTCCTGGAAACATTGTGGCTATCCGTCCCATGAAGGACGGTGTGATCGCGGACTTTGAGATTACTGAGGCAATGTTGCGCCATTTTATCAGAAAGGTTCATACGCGATCTGCGTTTGCAAGTCTTGTAAGGCCAAGAATTATTATCTGCGTACCATCAGGCATTACTCAGGTTGAAAAGAGGGCAGTTAGGGAATCTGCTGAGTCAGCCGGCGCCAGAGAAGTTTTTCTGATTGAAGAGCCAATGGCCGCCGCAATAGGAGCAGGGCTTCCAATTACAGAACCTACAAGCAATATGGTAGTGGACATAGGTGGTGGCACAACAGAAGTGGCCGTAATTTCTCTTGCAGGTATTGTCTATAGCCAATCTGTAAGGGTGGGCGGTGACAAGATGGATGAGGCCATTTTACAGTATATCAAAAGAAAATATAATCTCCTGATAGGGCTTTCAACTGCTGAGATAATAAAGACTACTATTGGGAATGCCTATCCCGGGGATCAGGTGGAAACCATAGAAGTAAAGGGACGAGACCTG
>JAFDJA010000030.1 GCA_019307745.1 Deltaproteobacteria bacterium
CTCAGGTATAAATGGAAATTTTACTGTGCTTTGAGTTGAAAAAACGATTTTAGGGGGCAACTTAAATCCATTTAGCATCTCGAAATCAAGGTAAGACTATTGAAAATGGTTTTCAGGCTTGCGAAACCACAATTTGGAGTCAATTTCCGAATAATTCAGATTTTTATCATCTTCATCCAGTTGGGATTGTTGTTTTCCCTCAGGTAATCAAATGCTTTGTTGATCAGAGCTGATAAATGATTATAAACAAATACTATAGCTAAATAGGGTAAATGTTCTTGCACAACAGCATTGAATACCAATTAAGAGACAGATAAAATGCAGGCCTTAGAAAAAAATTTCAGATGGGAGGATTACAATGTCGGCAGAAAAAATAATTGAGACGGATGTATTAATAATTGGAGGAGGTATAGCGGGATGTTTTGCTTCAATCAAGGCTAAAGAACAAGGTGTTGAGGTCGTAATGGTGGATAAAGGTTCCGTCGGCCGGTCAGGAGCAACTCCGTTTGGCAGAGGCATCATGGTTTTTAATCCGGATTGGGGTCATGATCTAAATGTATGCATGGACAGGATTAATAAAGTAGCCGAATATGTTAATAACCGGGAATGGGGTGAAATTATATTCAAGGAATCTTATGAAAGGTATCAGGAACTTATTTCTTGGGGAGTTGAATTTGAAAAGGACAACAATGATAAACTTATCACTAAATCAAACGGTCCGGGTCACAGCGAAGCACTTAACTTGCCGTATGGGAAATTAGCTCCCCTTTTGAGGAAACAGGTTGAAAACAGTTCTGTCACAATAGTGGATAGAGTTATGATTACCGACCTGGTTAGACAGGAAGAAAAAATCGTTGGCGCTGTTGGTTTTTCCCTGGATAATAATAAGTTATATTTCTTTAAGGCTAAGGCAACAGTGGTATGCGCCGGAACCTCCAGCTTTAAGCCGTTTGCATTTCCTATCTCTGATTTAACCGGTGACGGGGCAGCTATGGCCTATCGGGCAGGTGCCGAGATAACAGGAAAAGAATTTAACTTTACGACTCGAACCACTGCGAAAAATCCAGCGGCCTGGGTTTCTCGAACCCGCAGTCAGCGAGTTCCCAGCAGTGTTATGCATCCACCAAGATTCAAGAACGCAGAGGGTGACGAACTGCCGGAACGTCCTGGTGTCTTTTTTCTTAACATGGAATTTGAAACCCATGCCGGCCGGGCACCCATATATTCTGAAACAGCTGATGGTAAGAGAACTGAAATGTTAGGAGGAGCTGCATCTGGTGCCTCTGTTCACATGAGTGAAGGCATATGGCCGGTAAATACTCAAGGTGCCACCGGACTGTTAGGGCTTTATGCCGCTGGAGAAAGTTGCGGTATAATGTTAGCCGGTTCTGTTTACCCCGGTGGCGGGTTAGCTCTGTCCGCAGCTGGCACCACAGGCGCCAGGGCGGGACTGAGTGCTGCCAGGTATGCCGAAAAAACTGATAAACCCACCGTTGACGAAGGGGAGATAAAAAGGCTGAAGCTGATCGCCCAATCACCTTTGGAACGCAGTGGAGGCTTCAGCCCCAGATGGGTGACCCAAGTTCTTCAGAACACTGTAATCCCTTATTTCATATTGTTTATTAAACATGAAGACCGAATGAAGTCTGCATTGACTATTGTTAGTTTCATTAGAGATCATCTGGTTCCCAAGCTTTTAGCCAAGGATCTTCATGAACTGCGCCTGGCACATGAGACAAAAAATATGGTTCTTAATGCCGAAATGAAGTTGAAGGCTTCCCTCTTCAGAAAAGAAAGCAGGGGGACTCACTATCGTGAGGACTACACGCAACGAGATGATCCTGACTGGCTGGCGTGGGTTTTGCTTAAAAAAATAGAAGGTGAGATGAAGGTTTTTAAGAAACCGGTTCCACAGGAATGGTGGCCGGACTTTTCCATCCCATATATGGAGAGATATGCAGCCAGGTTCCCGGGTGAAGCATAGCTTGTAAATTATAATAATTGAACATTAACGGATTTTGACTGCCTGGTTAAGTGACTCATATTTTACATGGCACAAGATGTTCCCGGGTCTTGAAAACCACCCTGCAAGCAATGATAATGAATGGCTTGCATGGATCAAATTTTTAAAAAAAATAGAAAACAGGTAAAAAATATCTTTTAAAAAATGCGGTAATAAGGAGGCGATTATGTCTTTAGAAAAGATTGACCATAATTTATGTACCGGTTGCGGTATATGCATCAACAGTTGCCCCATGGATGTTATCAGGATGGATGAGGGAAAAATGAAAGCTATCATCAAGTATCCAGAGGACTGTATGTTATGTGAGTTTTGTTCACTTGATTGCCCAGAACACGCAATTACTGTCTCGCCGGAAAAGTACTCACCGGTTATAGCAAGCTGGGGATAACTTTTTGGGCTTTAAAAAAGTATGGACAGTAATATTCAGTCACTATTTCTCTAGTGATTTATCTATATAAGCGAAGTTAGGACATGAAATACTGGAAAAAAACCATCACCATTGTGTCCCTTTCTCTGCTGGTTTGGGGCTGCTCTGCCAGAAAGACTTGTGAAGCGGGTCTGGCTACACCGCCCGAGTCAGTTGTTCGAAAAATCGTCATACTTTACACCAACGATGAACACGGTTGGATGGAGGCCAGCGACAGCAATGGCGGAGCACCAGGTATGATGGGCCTCTGGCGTGAGCAAGAAGGGTATACTGAAGACGGCCCCTTTCTGATCCTCAGCGGTGGGGACATGTGGACTGGGCCGGTTATCTCCACATGGTTCGAAGGTGAATCAATGGTCGAGGTTATGAATGCGATGGGATATGACGCGGCCGCTATCGGCAACCACGAGTTCGATTTCGGTCTCAATAAGCTTCGCGATCGTATCGCTCAGGCAGAATTCCCGTTTCTCTCTGCTAATATCCGTGAAAAAAAGACAGGCAAAACCCCCGAAGCCGTATTTCCTTACGTTATCGAAGAGGTTAACGGAGTTAAGATTGGCCTGATCGGGCTTTCTTCCATCGACACTCCTCAATTGACAAATCCCACAACTGTCACCGAATTTAATTTTATCTCTTACCAAGAAGCACTGAGCAAAGTCGCCTCTGCCGCCAAATCAGAGGGAGCAAAAATGCTCATTGTTATAGCACATGCTTGTTTCAGTGAGATACGCTCGCTAGCTGGGATGGCCGCTAAGTCGGGCGTGGTTCTCATAGGCGGCGGCCACTGCCACGAAGTATTGAGCAGCAAGTTGAACGGCATCACAATAATAGAGAGTGGCTCATTGATGGATGGGTATGTGAGGGTGGACATCGCCTTTGACACTGTTACGGATACGGTAATCGAAATTAATACGCAACTTCGTGAAAACCGCGATGGGATACCCAACCAGGAAGTGGAGGCCGTGATCGCCACCTGGCGCGCCCGGTTGGACGATCGGTTGGACCGGGTGATCGGCTACGTGGAGCAACCTATACTGCTCAATTCGGACGCGATGTTCAATCTGGTAACCGACGCCTGGTTAAAAGCTTATCCAACTGCCGATGTCGCCCTCAACAACCGAGGCGGCTTCCGACAGGACATCCCTGCCGGGGAGATCACGCTGTCCACAATTTTCGGCGTGCTCCCTTTTAACAACGTGTTGGTCGACGTCGAGCTGAATGGCGCGGCTCTGATAGAGGAGATCAAACGCGGTCAGCCGGTGGTCGCTGGGATGACCACCTTGGGCGGATATACCCTGACAGATGGCACACCGATTGATCTGTCAGGGACATACCACGTACTGATTAACGATTTTATGCACGCTGGGGGCGATGGTTATACTTTCCAACTACAAGACCCTGATGCCTACAACACCGCAATTGATTGGCGTCAGCCGGTCATAGAGTGGATATCGGAGTTGAACTCAACACCGGAAGACCCGCTGGACAATTCCCTGGATATAACACCCCGCCAGTGAAAAAAGGGAGCCGCTCCGGTTTATACTGCCTGTATAAACCGGGTCAAAGCCCATCGACCGAACTTTGCACTCCATGTCTTCAAATACCTTTTCCTGTTTCTCATCCTTGGCTTGGTAATAGGGATACTTTTATTGTAAGCATCCCCATTTTTTAGGGATGGATGAGCAGAACCATCACAATGAATAAAATAATCGCCTCAAAGATAAATATACGTGGAAAAGGTATAATCAACAGATTCACAGCATAGGCACAGATGATTGATAGAGCTGAAACGATACAAAATTTTATTGCTCCAGGGATTCCCGGGAAAGTAAGTAATATCAATTGAAATACTACAACAAAAATATAATGTGAGAGATACTGCGCGATACACTGGATACATAAGAAAAGGCAGAGTCTTTTCAGTCTCTGCCTTTTTATTGTCATTTGACTAATGCTTATTATCCCTTTCCCTTAACTGCGAAAAGATGGCTTAAGCCTGTGCTGATAACGATTTAAAAACGGCTAAAGAGGACTGATCTCCCAGTCCCCCTTTATTCCACCGTAAAAAAGATTCAAAGAATACCGTGTAAACAGGTTTAACGGATTGTATTAAATCAGAGTCTTTGTATTAACATATAAATTGAATTATCATAAACCGGTGAATATCCGGACATAATTTAATCAATAACCTCCACCCTCATCAACATAGCCCGGAGCAGGTTTAATCCCGCTTTTCTTGTATGCTCTCTTTAATGTCTCAGCTACTCTGGGATCGTCAGGAGCATAACGGGAGCCGCCTGAAGAGTTTTGCATTTCAGGTGTAAGGCGATCCACCATCTTCCCGCCTCGTGTAAAGGGGCTTATATATTCCCATGCGACTTTTTTGTCCATGGTCACCTCTATGAGATGCCCGCCCTCTGAGCAGGAAATCAGGGTGTTCCCGTTGGGAAGGCGCTGACAGCTCGACCCGTGGGAGCTGTAAAATCCATTATTGAATTTATCAAACTCCGAAGCGCTCCACGCCCAGGTTATCTGGTTAGACATATTGCCGTAAGAACCGCGTGAGTCTGTATAACCGGCATCCTTTTCCCTCACATAATTCCCGTCCTTGTCATAGGGATTTACCTGATATATGGCGGAATGGGCTGTAAACTGAGGGCGATATGAACCGTTTTCAAAAAACAAAATTTCACCTGCTCCCGGAAGCCCTTTTTCTATCCAATAGACACGATGCTGGCCAAAGGTCTGCTGCTTACCATTGCCCCGAAGATTTGCCCTGTCCTCTTTAAGCTTGGAGTAATTATAAGGATTACCCCAGCGATATGTAAAATCGCCTTTGGGGCCTGCTGCCTCTTTAGTGGTTAGGCTGTGATCAATAACAAAAAGTTCGCTGTTTTCCCTCGCGCTCATAATAATCTCATCTCGTTCGGGATGGTAACCAATGCCGTTAACATGGTTCCAATCGTTCGTAAAACCAGATCCCTTTTGATTAGTATCCACGTTGACGTCCAGCCTGCCGTAATCATCTTCGGGATTTTTTGAATTACCAAATGTTGATCTGCCGCTGGGTAGTTTGCCGTCCTTTTTATAGTACTGGACAATATGGTCCCAGAAACGCCACTGCCAGATGACATTGTTTGTAGGATTATTGGGATCCTGCGGTATAGATATGTCGATTTCAATAATCGCGTCCGCAGAACCGCTCCCTCTGTTATCCGGATCGGAACCGGCTGCGACTGCCTCCTCCTTTGATATGTTATGCCTGGCAACAGCAATAACAGTGTGTTTTTTCAACTTTTTATTCCAGATCACTTCAAAATCATGATGCAGGTAGTGTGTCTCCACAGCGGGAGATTTCCACTGCCATGCGGTATCGCCATCAATATCCACTCCAACAATACTTGGAGGATCATTCTTCTTATCTTTCCCCATGCGAAGACCAACAGACTGGCCTGATTGTAATATTACGCCGCCGCCCAGGGTTTCACGCGAAAAGATCAGGTTCCCTTCCATGTCAATAACATTGCCGCCGATAAAAGTATACCCATGGAAGGCAAGATCCTTGTCATAATGCATTACACCCGTTGGGGAGTAGATGATGTGGACAGCCATAACGGATCCCACAGGTATCAAAAGCATGAAAGTTGTAATCAGTAGTAAAACAATCCTTTTCATAATATTTCCCCCTTTTATTATAGACCTTCTCGTTTTTAAAATGACGGAATCAGGTGATGATTCCGTCCCTGTCTCAAAATCAGTTTAGTTTTAAATGAAATTAGGCTCTCAACAAAACTGTTTTATCCTGTCAGCAACAGGTTATTTATCCTTCAAAGGATTTTCCAATGATATAACCATCTTGACTGTGGTTAATTATTATAAGGAGATGCATATTAAGCAATAATTAGAAAAAAAATATGATTTTAGTCAAGAAGAATCGACTCACATAATCACGTCAAAATCCAGGGTTTTGGACCGGGAAAGCAGGGTAATATTTTATCAAATTTAGATCAATGGCCACCTTTAATAAGAATTACATATGATAAATAATAATGCCTTTCAGTCACATTACCTATCCAACCAGCCGATCTCATAGTTAAGTTGTCGGTCCCCGCTAGTATACTCCAGATGTTTCCTGATGCTGTGATCCCATTTGAGATCTGGGGTTCGGAACTCAATGTCCGGTACATTCCAAAGAGGCACCAGAAACACATCTTCGTACATCAGCTTTTCCATTTTCACTATTATCGATGCCCGTTTGGCTAAATCTACCTCCACCATAGCCTGATCTAAAAGAGCATCAAATCCTTCAGGTCTTTTAACTGCGGGGAAATTGATGCAGTCGCTGGCAAAATCACTATCTCCATAAATAAGTATACCATTCCCAGAATAACCCCTGGCGCGATCCCACCGCAGCTCATTACCTTTGCAGGGTTTAAATCTAACCTCCTGGTAAATTGGGCCGGGCATTTTAAGAATTTCAACATCTATTCCGACTTTTCCCAAATCCGACTGAATAGCGACAACATAGTCTCCGTAAAATTTGTCAAGAACAGTAAGCTTGACCTTGAGACCGTCCTCATAACCTGCCTCAGCCATTAATTGCTTTGCCTTCCTCGGGTCATACTTTCGTGGTGTGGTGCCGGGATCACCGGTAGCGTGCGCACCTCTCAAAACCTCATACGAGGACTCCATAAAGCCCTGTCCCAGCGACTCTGCTATCCTCTCCTTGTTAATAGCATATTCAAGTGCTTGCCTCATCCTTATATCAGACCAGGCGGAATCGAGGGACGTGTTATTACCGTAGATACAATAGTTCCCGCCAGTGATGAGTGGATTTATCTTATACCCCTTATCTATAAGGTCCTTCGCCAATACCATGTCTACTTCATTTAATCCATCCACTTCCCCTCTTAAAAAAGATGCCATAGCTGTCATTGGATCTGCGATGATATGAAGCTCCAGGGTATCAATGTAGGGAAAAGGTTTGTTCCAGTAGTCAGGATTTCTCTCGAAAACATATTTAAGCCTCGGTACATACTGCTTTAATACCCATGGACCAGCACCTATTGGATGAGTATTACACCACTCTTCACCGTTTTTCTCGTAGTAAGTCGGCGATATTATAGAAGACGCCTCATGCCGGAAGTCTTCTAGAATAAGCACGTCCCATGAAATGAGATTAGCGCGGATGGTGTAGTCATCAAGGATGTCAAATGAAGTTATTTTTTTAAAGATTCCACGAACATCTTTAACAGCAAGCACCTTATCCCAGTTCCATTTTACCGCTTGGGCATTAAAATCTGTCCCGTCATGAAATTTAACTCCCTCCCGCAAATGAAATGTATAAAATGATTTGTCCGGAGACAGCTCAAAACTTTCTGCCAGAACGCCTTCATAAGTACCGGACTTCTCACCGCGTTGAACCATGCTGTCACAGCACCATACAGCTATATCTCTTGCCTTTCCGCGTATATTAAGAGGGACCCCGAATGAGGCTGTTCCTGAGCGTTGAGCCAGTTTAAAGGCACCGCCAAACTTAGGCTCAGCCAATGCGGGCGCTGCCCATTTGTTCAGAAAAAGACCGCTCAATAATGAAGCCATCAATACAATTAAAAATATTTTCCTCATTGTTTCTTCCTTTCTTCATGATAAAACAATAACCGGATTGCTCTACCTGCAACATTTACGATGTCACGCTCGACAGATTGGCTATATTTAGCAGTATGAGATATATCTTAATTGAGGATCAACAGGAGATACAAAGGCCCGTAACTTTCCGCCTCTGTTTGACAATGAGTTTGGCTCTAAGCAAGATTAGGCTCCCGACAGAACAGGTATAACTCCATCAGGAGCAAGGCATGTTCTTTTTTATTTTTACCCATAAGATAACCTTCTTAACTGAGATTAATTATTATAATGGGTTATATATTAAATACTAAATCCAATTCATAAGTGCAACTTATATGTGATTGAAAAATAAGTTAACTGCGGTATTATAAGCATTTCTTTAACCATCAAGAAGAAGGATTGTTTATGGATAAATACACGCAGTTAACTCGGGAATAAAGATATCAATTTATTGTCCGCCATGAACACAACGCACATTGAGTTTATCACTTTTTTCTTGGTAAGTGGTGAGGCCGGGTCCGAAATCCAGGTACCACGCTTTGGACACACTGTCCGGACGCTTTGACTCAGTGGTGGACGACCAAAATGGTGCTGATATTATAGGCAATCCCGATTTGGTCAGTGCGTTTTTAGCGGTTAACCAAAACTTTGCAGATTCTTGAACAAAAAAGGCCTTTTGAATGGCAGGCTCATATAGCGTATCATCACACAAAGCTCTCAACTCCTTGAGATTAGGCAGCCGCCATTTATCTGTTCCCGCAAAATTGAGGTTTTCACAATATACGATTGCTTCCTCCCAGGTATATTTCCCGGCATCTACCTGTTGCCAAATAAGACCGTTCGTATTGTCTTTCACCGTGCCGTCGCCATTATCAGTAAAATGCGTAGACACAAATTCCACGGGAGCTTCATCTCGAACGCACTTCGCGTTGAAGATCCTATTGCCGCCTTCGCTTACAGCCTCATGTCTGTCATGCGCGCTCGTACCGCCTCCGTTATTCACTTCCCACTTGAGGTCCGGCATAGTTGCATGCGTATTGATAGCCCACCAGTAGTTAGCATTCGCGGGGGAGAAAATTTTAACACCAAATGGAGGTTTGCTATGATTGACAATACTAAACAACTCCTGACTGCCCGGAAGACGCCAATCCGTATGGCCTGCAAGAGTAAGATCTTCACAATATTTGATGGCCTTATGCCAGACTATTTCTCCGCTGCCACCTTTCTGCCACATAAGGCCTGTCACATTATCAGTAATAGTTTCATTCCCGTTGTCAGTGTAAGAAGGAGGGTTGATAATATAATCCGCATCCTCTCCAAATGTGGCTGTGGTGTCTATCGTATGCCCGGTGTCCGGGAGTTTCCGGACAACCCATTTACCAGCGGAGTGGACTGCCGTCCCAAAACAAATAACAAGAAACAAGCTGATAAAAATCATAAAATACAATCTCTTCATAGTCTCACACCTCCTTAACAATAAGTTTATCTTTACACCTCTTTAAATCCGCTCATCAACCATATCTAGGCATAGTATATCATAATGTCCAATACGTATTAGCAAGAATTATTTATTTATCAGAAGCGGGATAAACATACCCTGAAATATTTCCTCATAATTATAACCTGAATTTTACATAAAATAAAGAAATCACTCATTTAAAGAGTAGTCAAGGCAAAAACACCTTTTCATTAAAAAAATTGTCTCCTGATATCCGGTTCCTGTGCGTCGCCCCGCATCCGTCTTGTTAGAAGCCTCCATCAAACATTTCCTTTGCCATTATTCCGTCACAAATCTTTGTCACGGATCCAGTCATAGTAGCGGAAAACCCATTGCTGAACTGGATACGGAGATTACCTCCCGGCATATGTACTGTGATGTCCGGATCGCAAAAACCAAGCCTGTGGGCAACGGCTGCAGCAGCCGTACTGCTGCTGCCGGATGCGAGCGTGTAGCCCGCACCGCGTTCCCATATTTCAATCTGGATGTTATCACGATCTATAACCTTCATGAACTGAACATTCGTACGATTCGGAAAGCGAGAGTCTGTCTCAATAAGTGGGCCATAGCGATGGGCCTCTTCTGATGTCGGATGTTCCGAAAAAACAACACAGTGAGGGTTGCCGACTGTTGCTGCGCAGAATTTGAGGACATGGCCATCGATTTCGATTTCTTCATTCAGCACTTCACGCGCAACACCCTCAACAGGGATACCCGTGCTGTTGAAACTAACTTCACCCATTTCCACCTTCACAACCTCGGCAACTGCACTGACCTCACACGTGACCGCTCCACCAAGGGTCTCAACAGTAAAACGTTGGTTGCCGACGAGGTGTTCATCCCAAAGGGATCTCGCAAAGATACGAAGGCCATTCCCACTTTTTTCGGCTTCGCTTCCGTCAGGATTGAAAATCCTTAGACCAAAATCGCAAATTTGGCTCCCAAGAGGGCCAAACAGAATACCGTCAGATCCTACACCGTAGTTCCGGTGACAAATCAGACGAATGACGTCCCTAGTGAGTTCGTTCCGGATCTCTGTCGGGTGAATCACGATGTAATCGTTGCCCAATGCGTGATATTTTGAATATTTCATGTTTTCCTTCCAACTTTCATATAAGGCAGATTCTACGTTTGTCTAGCGCATAGATTGCCTCTGGATATTTGAATGACTTTATGCCTGCATTAAATAACTGCCTGTAATATAAATAACTTTCCAACAAACATCAATTTGTTTTCAGTAAAAAAGAAGTTAGCATTATAACTTTTATTAAACAAAAGGGCACATTTTACCGGTATTAATCTATTAAAGATTTTATGTAATCTGTAATAAATTTCGGTTATCTCAAAATTCCAAGGGTCTGATAAATGTCAAAGCACAAATCACCAGATTCGCATCTATTGCTAGTAGAAGATATTATGTCAAAGATATTAAACATAAAAAATAAATTGGAAAATGTCTGTTTTATAAGAGAGGACAGAATTAATAATTCTGTATATAATAAAATGGCAATTGACTCTTGACACATTAAGAGTAACTATCAAAGGCATTCCTATACCGACCAATTGCTTTTGTTGGGGATGATACCCGGTTCGTGACTTGATATTTAGTGAATGTTATAATTTAAGGATATTCTTCAATAATTCTATTATTTCAGATGCTTCTGAGAAAAGGTGCTTTTTTTGATCAATAAGAGAAAAAAACAATCAAAAATATTTTTTGGCTGGTGGATGATCCTGGTCTCCGCAATTATTACCGGCTTAGGACAAGGGGTTACCAGCTACGGGTCTTCAGCACTTTTCAAGCCTATTGCTTCCGAACTGGGTTTCACTCGCGCTGCCACATCAGTTGCCGCATCAATTCGCAGACTTGAATTTGGTATAATGGCTCCAGTTATAGGCTTGCTTGTCGATAGATTCGGGCCGAGATGGGTAATCATTGTTGGTATCTGTTTGATGGGTACCGGTCTGGTATCAATGAGGTTTATCTCTTCGATCTGGGCCTACTACTTGGTCTGGGGCGTTATAATTGGCATCGGAGGTACATTTGCCCTTACTATTGCTGTTGACAAGGCGCTGACCAACTGGTTCGTACGCAAAAGAGGGATAGCCGTCTCCATGAGATTCGTGACCATCAGCATTGTCGGTGTTATAGTGCTCCCGATTATCACTTGGCTGATAGCCACACAAGGCTGGCGGATAACTTGCCTTATATGGGCAGGAGTAATGTTTGCCTCCCTTCCTCTAATGTGGTTCTTTATGAAACAGAAACGCCCCGAATACTACGGATTACTCCCTGATGGAGCTAAAGTTGAATCCAGAGCAGAAGCAGACACAGAGGACTTGATAGATAAAGGTGTGGAATACGCTGCTAATTTCCAGGAAGCGGAGTTCACCCTCAAGCAGGCGATGCGGACACCTGCCTTCTGGATGTTGGTTATAACCAATACCAGCGGGATGATAGTTCATGGAGGATTTAACCTCCATTGTATCCCCTTTCTAACGGATATGGGCATTGCCCCAACCTTAGCTGGCGGTATGATGGCAATAATGGTCTTCTTCACTATCCCATCGATGTTCTTGAGCGGATTTATTGCCGACCGCATCCGAAAAGAGAGATTACGGTTTTTAATGGCGGGGGCATATCTATTTCAGGCTTTAGGTATTACAATTTTCCTTCTAAATCAAACTACCGCCAGTATATTTATCTTCCTTATCATGTACGGCTTTGGCAACGGATCAATCAGACCTCTTCTCATTATTATAAGAGGCCGTTTTTTTGGGCGCAAAGCTTACGGGTCGATTGAAGGCGCATCTGTGATGATCGAAGCACCAGTAGCACTCTTTGCCCCTGTCTATACCGGCTGGGTGTATGATACTACCGGCAGCTACATAACTGCCTTTATTCTATTCGCAGTATTAGCCGTCTTTGCTACATCCCTAATTTGCCTTATCAAACCACCTCCAACGCCAGTAAGGGATTCTGATGTCAATACAATTGTATAAGACAAACTAACTTCAAACAAAGGATTGCCAGAGTTTCAGCCTATTGAAAAAATCAAACATCTTTACTGATAGGATTTGTATATCTCAAAATTTCAAGGTCTTGACATGTGCCGAAGAAGCACAACAGATAACACAATCTCTGAATTGAACTAATTAATGTTAGTACAACAGGACTCAAAGTAAAGTTTTATAACAGTAGCCGTAAGTATTTTATGCATGACCTGCTGGTTGATTTAAAACCGTAGGCATCAATCACAGAACAAGTAATGCTTACAAGTAGTATGACATTCGTTTTGTGAGATGGTCCGACCAAAGGTATAGATAATATATTGTTATTTTTTTTTAGCTGTCATTCAGTTTTCAATTTAACCTAGATCACTCCAAACTTTCATTAAGTGATTGATGATACATGGTAAGAATCTCTCTTTCTCACTTCCAAGTCAAGATTTAAAGAGCCTTTTTTTACCTTGAAATAAAAAAAATAATACAATATCGAAAAGTTACTAAAGTCCGATCACAAATAAATATTATAATTTCCCCTCCCGGCCCAGCAAGGAATGAACATTTTTCAATTCATTCATGATTTCAACCTTCTGAGGACATTTTTCTTCGCATTCTCCGCATTCCACGCAATTAAATGCTCTATTGCCCTCAGGAATCATCCTGTTGTATACCATCAGGGTATGGCGATGATCATCAAATAAAAAGTAATCGTTATAGACACTTAAGTTCATAGGGATATTCACACCGTTAAGGCACGGTATACAGTATCCGCATCCAGTACAGTGAACCTTGAACAACTCTTCCAGTTTTTTCTGTGCTTTGCTGATCAATGAAAGCTCTTCCTCACTCAGAGAATCAGGCCTTGCATCTTCCGCTATCTTTAAATTTTCAACAAGATGTGGCATGGCGCTCATTCCGCTGAGGACCAGGGAAATCTCCGGCTGATTAAACAGCCATTTCAATCCCCATTCAGCAGGAGTCCTTTTAGTTTTGGCCGAATCAAAGATCTCCTGTACAGAAGGAGGTATCTTGTCTATCAGACTTCCTCCTCTCAGGGGCTCCATTATAACAACGCCCATTCCCTTACTTGCCGCGTATTGCAGGCCCTCCCTGCCAGCCTGGTGGTTTTCGTCATAGTAGTTATACTGGATCTGACATAGTGTCCAGTCATAGCTGTCTACAATCTCCTTAAACATGTTTACTTCATCATGGAAAGAAAACCCCGTATGACGTACGCGGCCGTCGGAAACTAACTTTTCCAGAAAGTCCATTGCCCTGTACTTCTTCATCATAGGCCATGTATGGGCATCCAGCGCGTGGAGCAGGTAAAAATCGACATAATCGGTATCGAGCCTTTTAAGCTGCTCATCAATAAACCTTTCAATATCGGATGGCTCCCTGACCATCATCGTTGGAAGCTTCGTCGCGATCAGGACCTTATCGCGATAAGGTTTAAGCACTCTGCCCAAGATCTCTTCGCTCCTCCCTTCATGATAGATGTATGCCGTATCAAAATAGGTGATCCCATTCTCAACGGCATGCAGAAGCATTTTTTCCGTTTCTTCCTCCTTTATCGGCCTCTCAGGTGGTGGGACATTCTCATAACCTTTAATAAAGGTTGGGAAACGCATACAGCCGAATCCAAGGGCAGATACATCGATACCACTTTTACCTAATTTTTTGTATTGCATAATCTCCTCTCACTGTTATTAATTTTTTAAAAGAGGTCAACTGTTGATTCTTGGCCTAAAATTGAGGGAAACCAGAACTTGAATGGACAATTAAGCTCTTACCTTTTTAATAACACCTTGATCAAACCTCAAAAAAAAATCATTAAAGCTTATATACTATAATCTCAATCTACCAAACCATTTTAACCCAAGTCAAGTTTAAACAAATCATATATAAACCATGCCCTCCAAAACTCTTTTTTCCACCTTTTTCACCTCTCCCCTACCCGAAAAGCTGAACGGTTTTTAATTGTATCCCCATATTAACAAGGATGTTCACACCTCTCTTTATACAAGCTTCATGCAGTTTTGGCTTAATTCTATTCCAATGTACTCGCAGCACAACCATGGCTCCATCCCACCATGCGGCGGGAGTAAAGTAGTATTGTCCATCGTCTCACTTCGATGAGATGCCCAACTTTTCAAGATCTTCCAGGACCCACAAGCTTCTATTCTCAATAATGTTCTGGGCCATGCGATTCGGATCCCCTTCCCATCTACCGAACCCCTGTACAACCATATTTCTATTCTCCATACTTCTCAAATAATCCAATAGTGTAATGCGATCATCTTTAAAGTCTGTAACAGGAAACATCTGCAACTCATTTTGATGGTCGAGACCGGCTGCGGCACTACCGCTTCTGTAAGTGTGCGCCTTCTCGGCTATCGTAACGTCTAAACCGTATTCCTTAGCCTTTGCAGCAGATCTACAGCCTGCCATTCCTCCCCCGACTATGAATACATCCGTGCCTATAACCTTGTCCGCAATATCTTCTAAGGCCATATCTAACCTCCTAATAATTTCTTGTATTCACTATCAGACTTCTCAACATATTCACGTGCTTTATTAGCCAGCAAGCCCTCACGTTCATATAATTCATCAAGCTCCTTGAACCGCTTAATATACTCCGTTCTCTCGAACTCCTTGTCACGATACCTTATCTTTTTCATATACTCCGGAAGCACCTCATCTCCTGCCTCAAGGTAGCTGATGTCCTTCTCCTCAGCCCTCTGCTTTATGAGTTTCCACAAAGGGAACTCAAACTTTTCCTCATAGTGTTTATCTGACACAGGCTCTACCATTTTCATCCTCCTTTCATTAATTTTCCTTTAGTGAATCCATAGATCGCGAGTAAAATATGTATCGTATAATTTCTTCTTCAAACATTGATGTAAATAGAAAAAGCCGAACTGCACCTGTGCTGACTTTTACGATGTCACACTCGGCAACCCGGCTATCTTTATCAGTATGAGATATGTCTAAATTGAGGACCAACAGGAAAAATTATAAGACCCGTGGCTTTCCGTCTCCACTTTACGATGGATTTGGCTTTAAATAATTGCGTTTAAGTTCTCAACAGAATAGTCATTACCTTGTCGAGAGCAAATTATGCATACTTTGAGGTTTTTTCCCATGAAATAATCGCCTTGATTGAGATTAATTATTATAAAGAAAAACATGTTTAGTGCAATTAGATGAAAAAATATGCCTATGTCAAAAAAAATCTACTTATGGAATCACGTCTAAATCTTACTTTAAAAAAATCCGCAAGGTCAAAATTCACTTCTTCACTTCTGAATCTCATTGACAACATTCCGGATTGTATAGTAAATTAAATTATGTTAAAAAAAGTTAACAACTTAACATTCATTCAAATACTGAAGTAAGAATTAGCAAAACATTTCTTCAAGTGAGCTGTATTTCTCTTTGATAACAGGTGATTCCCAACCTCTTAATCCCTACTCTGCATGTGGCCCTTTATCACCTGATTCTTCCTAAGCTTTTTTCCCTGCCAAGGCAGGTACTTAAATTTTACAAAAGGGATAAGATTATACGTCAAATCCGGCCCAAAGGAAAATGATGGATATGGACTCTGAAAATACAATTGTCATAGATGATCGAAGGTGTTCTTTTCAGCAGGGTGAAACCATTCTACAGGTAGCTCAAAGAAACGGGATTCACATCCCGACCCTCTGTCATTTGAAAGGGGCGTCACCAACCGGCGCCTGCCGAATCTGCCTGGTGGAAGTGGAAAAAGCAAGGAACCTTGTGGCATCCTGTGCTGCACCTGCTGTAAACGATATGATAGTAAAGACAGGAACGCCGAGGATCGTCAAGGTACGGAATATGAACATTGAGTTTCTGCTTGCATCAGGACACCATAATTGTTTTGCCCAGGATATGGATCCGGATTCCTGGACTGATTTCCAGCTCCGGGCAATGGAAACGAAAGGGCATGAAGACCTCTGTCCTGCTTACGGGGATTGCCGATTGCAGGAGCTGGCGGTTAAGTATCAGATAAAGACAGGCCGGTTCATGCCGGTTGATACCAGTTTTCCTATAGAGGATGTAAACCCCTTTATTGTCAGGGATTTTTCACGATGTATTCTGTGCGGACGTTGCGTTCAGGCATGTAATGAGATCCAGGTGAACAACGCAATAAGCCTCGGATACAGGGGATCATCTTCCAAGATTGTTACTAAGGGAGATATGCCGTTAAAGGATTCCGATTGTGTTTTTTGCGGAGAATGTGTCCAGGTGTGTCCTGTTGGTGCGCTTATAACAAAACACGAGTTTCGTTCTGAGTGTTCGAAGGTGGAGACAGAAGATGCGAAAAAGATTCGCACTACATGCTCTTACTGCGGCGTAGGATGTCAGATCTATCTTCATGTTATAGATGACACTGTCGTCAAGGTGACCGGCGTGGACGATGTACCACCTAACTACGGCAGTCTATGCGTCAAGGGACGGTTTGGGTTTGATTTTATTCATCACCAGGAGAGACTTACGACACCTATGATACGCAAAAACGGTGAGTTAAAGGACGCCTCTTGGGATGAAGCTCTGGACATCGTAGCTGAAAAGATGAAGCAGATAAAAAAGGAATCAGGTCCCGACTCCATCGGCGTTTTAACAAGTGCAAGAATCAGCAATGAAGAGAATTACCTGGCCCAAAAGTTTACAAGGGCTGTGATCGGAACAAACAACGTGGACCATTGTGCACGTCTCTGACACTCTTCCACCGTGGCCGGTCTGGCCGCAGCATTTGGCAGTGGCGCCATGACAAATCCAATAGAAGACATTGAGAGATCCGATGTCATCTTGATAACCGGATCAAACACCACGGAGACCCACCCTGTTCTCTCCTCCTATGTAAAGCGTGCGGTTGCCTTCAAAGGAGCAAAACTGATCGTGGTCGATCCTCGCAGGATAAAAATCACCGATTTTGCAACACACTGGCTGAGACAGAAACTTGGTACGGATGTGTTATGGATAAACGGGATGATGCACATAATAATCAAGGAAAAGCTCTATGCGGAAGAGTATGTAAAATCCCAGACCGACGGTATAGATGATTTAATAAAGACCGTCGAGAAGTACACACCGGAATATGTGGAACAGCTCACCGGGATCCCCAAGGAACAGCTTATTGAGGCAGCACGCCTGTATGCCGAGGCACCGGTAGCATCCATTCTTTATACAATGGGTATTACACAGCACATCACAGGCACAGACAACGTAAAGTCTCTTGCCAACCTGGCTATGCTATGCGGCAATGTGGGAGTTAGGGGGGGCGGAGTAAATCCTCTCCGAGGTCAAAACAATGTCCAGGGAGCCTGTGACATGGGTGGACTCCCTAATGTATTTTCCGGATACCAGAACGTAAATGATTCTGCGGCACAGGATCGCATGCGTAAGGCCTGGGGTATGGAAAGCCTTAATAATAATCCCGGTTTCACGGCCACAATAATGATGGAGAAGGCCCACGAGAAAGAGATGAAAGCAATGTATATTATCGGGGAAAACCCTATGGTTGCGGACCCGGACTTGAACCATACACAGAAAGGTTTGGAGAACCTCGATTTTCTTGTAGTGCAGGATATATTCCTCACGGAGACAGCCAAGATGGCGGATGTTGTACTGCCCAGCGCGTTGTTCGCTGAAAAAGATGGGACATTCACCAATACGGAAAGAAAAGTCCAGCGTATAAGGAAAGCGGTGGAGGCACCGGGTGAGGCAAGATCGGATTGGAGGATTATCTGCGACCTGGCCCGTCGGATAGGATATCAAATGGACTACGAGGATGCCCGGGCGATTATGGAAGAGATAGCACAGGTTACGCCCTCCTATTCCGGTATTAATTACGATCGTCTGGAACAAGATGGGCTCCACTGGCCATGTCCCGACACTGACCACCCCGGAACCCCGTGTCTGCACATAGACAGATTTGCATGCGGTATCGGGCATTTTCATGCAATTGATTACATACCCCCTGCGGAATTGCCGGATGAGGCATATCCCTTAAGTCTGACTACCGGACGTATACTCTATCAGTACCACACAGGGAGCATGACAAGAAAATCTGGAGGTCTGAACGAAATGGCACCGGAATGTTTTGTGGAGATATCAGTAGATGACGCTGAAACCTATGGGATCGAAGATGAACAGATGCTGAAGGTCGCGTCAAGGCGGGGTGAAATCAAGGCAAAGGCTCTGATATCAAGAAAACCGGCCAAGGGGACTATCTTCATCCCGTTTCATTATGCTGAGGCTGCGGCAAACAAGTTGACTAACGCCGCTCTTGATCCTACGGCCAAAATACCGGAATATAAGGTGTGTGCTGTTCGAATAGAGAAGGCCTGATAAACCCTATTGTTAGGGTAAACTCCTAAAAAAAAGATACCAGGAGTCCGGATTATGTATAGAATAGAGAATCTGTCAGCAGTAAACCCGGATCTTACTTACGAAGTTATGACCCAGGTGAATGAAATTATCGATCGGAACAGGGGCAATCCCGGATGCTTGATCCCTGTCCTGACCGAGTGCCAGGATATTGTTCAGTATCTACCTGTAGAACTTCAGGGATATATCGCTGACGAACTCAATATTCCCGGTAGTACCATATATGGAGTGATTACATTCTATTCTTTCTTTACAATGGTACCCAAGGGCAGGCATACGATCAAGGTATGTATGGGTACTGCGTGCTATGTAAAAGGTATTGCAGAGGTTTTGAACAGGCTTCACACCGAGTTTGCCTTAAGCAAGGGAGAAACCACAAAGGACAGGCGCTTCACGCTGGAGGAAGTCCGATGCCTTGGGGCCTGTGGACTGGCTCCTGTTGTGGTAGTTGACAAAGACACTCATGGCGGAGTGACCTCGGACAGAATCCTGGATATCCTGGCACAGTATGAATGACATAATAGATCATATTGAGAAAAAATATGAGCATGAAATTATCAGAAATACGGAAAGCCCTGGATGCCGAGATCATTGTCGGCCATGACAAGCTGGATTTAGAGATTACTGGCGGTGCCGCCAGTGATCTTATGAGTGATCTACTCAGGAATCCCAAGCGGGGCGCACTGATGCTGACCGGGCTGAGTAGTTCGCAGGTCATACGAACGGCGATCATCGCGGATATGACAGCTGTTGTTCTTGTGAGGGGAAAGACGCCTGACACCAAAATGACGGAGCTGGCACGGGCGTATGAACTACCCCTCCTTACAACACCTTTTAACATGTACTCATCAGTTGGAATCCTGTATGGCATAGGGCTTAGGAGTATTCGATAAGTATTTTATCAAGGAGATATCACAGTGGGCTTTCAATTTCTAAGCCACGTTAATTACTTATTAATGAAGGTTTTTTCAACTGGTGACTCTCACAAAGGAATATAGGATAAAGGCTGGAGATTTTGAAAAGGCCGGCGATGCATCACTTCAGATAAAGACTACTCTGAAGTCCCTAGATATTTATCCTGATATTATTCGGCGTGCGGCCATATGCGCTTATGAGTCTGAGATGAACATAGTGATGCATGGGGGTGGCGGTACAATTACTCTGACAGTAGACGACTCCGGGATCGTCCTTGAGGTTCGGGATGAGGGCCCTGGAATAGAAGATGTCAATCTGGCCTTTCAGGAGGGCTACTCCACCGCCCTTATGGAGCATCGGGAGATGGGATTTGGAGCAGGAATGGGTCTGCCAAATATAAAGAAGAGTAGTGATTTCTATGAGATCAATTCAAAACTAGGCAAAGGGACGAATCTGACTATCTTTTTCTGGCAGAACAGGGAGAGTGGATGACTCAAGTTTTACCTGACCATATCGGTGTATTATACTATACAATATAGAATGGAGAAAGAGCGTGAAAGTATTGGAAATACAGGAGCTCTTAGATCTGGAGCTGGCGGCCGGGAAAAATGGCCTGGACCGGAATGTAACCGGTGGTTATTGTGGTGACCTCTTGAGTGATGTTATTGCTAACTCCATGGAGGGATCGGTATGGATAGGTGTGCAAAGGCACAAAAATATCATAGCGGTTGCTGTACTTAAGGAGTTGAGCGCAATCATTCTAGTAAACGGTCAAAATCCTGATGAAGATACCAGGATCAAGGCTGATGAAGAGGACTTACCAATCTTGGTTTCGCAGCTATCTGCATATGAATTGGCTGGACGGCTTTTTGAAGCCGGGATCGGCAAGGAAGCCGGATGAGGACCTTTAAGGCTGATCTGCATATCCACTCTTGCCTGTCTCCATGCGCGGATCTGGATATGAGTCCCCGGAGTATTGTGGAAAGGAGTGTGGAAAAGGGCCTCGACATCATTGCTATATGCGATCATAATTCTGCGGAAAACACTGAGGCAGCCATCAGGGCGTCTGAAGAATATGACCTGCGCGTGCTGCCGGGCCTTGAGATAAACTCCAGTGAGGAGGTGCATGTGCTGGCCATATTTGAAGAAGCACAAAAGGCCCTCCATATGCAGGAGATTGTATACTGTTATCTCACCGGCAGCAACAGGCCGGATCTTTTCGGTGACCAGGTGGTGGCAGATGAGTTTGATGAAGTAAAGGACTTTAATGAACGAATGCTGATCAGTGCCACTCAACTCGGGATTCATGAGATAGTTGAAAGGGTGCACCGATTGGGAGGATTGTGCATCGCATCTCATGTGGACCGGCCGAGTTACAGCATCATAAGTCATCTTGGCTTTGTTCCTTCCGATCTGCAACTGGATGCACTTGAAATTTCGCGCCTTACTGAAAGGGAGTCTGCACAAAGCAAGATACAGGGGATAAACAACTTTCCCATCATGACCTTTTCAGATGCCCATTGTCTTGATGATATCGGTCTGACGTATACTTCTTTTTTGCTCGAACTCCCCATTATCGACGATATCCGTATGGCATTGACAGAAGAATTCGGAAGGAGGGTGATGTTCAATTGAGGGAACTCTCCCTTCATATCATGGACATTGTTGAGAACGGCCTGAGGGCCGGTGCCACTCTTGTGGAAATATTTGTGAAAGAGGATCGGAAAGGAAACTGGTTGAGCGTTGAAATTTCAGATAACGGACATGGTATGCCGGACGAGACCCTGAAAAAGGTTATGGACCCTTTTTTTTCGACTCGGAGCACAAGGCGAGTAGGGCTCGGACTGTCTATGTTCAGGGAACTATGCAAGAGATGTGACGGCGAATTTGATATCAAATCAAAGGATGGGGAGGGCACAAAGATTAACGCATCATTTCGTATAGATCACATAGACCTGATTCCTCTTGGAGATATGGCCGGATCAATGATGAGCCTTATCATGGGCAATTCGGAGGCTGATTTTCTCTATACACATGAAGTGGATGACAGGACGTTTCATCTGGACACGCGTCAGGTCAGGGAAGAACTGGAAGGGCTGGAGATATATAATCCTCAAGTTGTAAAGTCCCTTGGAAAACTGGTACGTGAATCTTTGGCAGACCTAATGGAGGAATAAGATGTCTAAAATGACTATTGCAGACCTCAAGAATATAAAGGAGCAGACCAGGAAGGCCACAGCACTCCGGGAGGGAGGGGCCACGGTTAAAATAACGGTCCACATGGGCACCTGCGGTATTGCAGCAGGCGCAAGGGACGTCATGGAATCCTTGCTGGAGGTTATGACGGAGACAGACCGGCAGGATATTCGTGTTGTAAATTCAGGATGCATGGGGATGTGCAGCAGTGAACCCAATGTGACAGTGGAGATCAAAGGGCAGGATCAGGTTATCTACCAGCACATGGATAGGAATAAAATGCGGCAGGTATTCATGAGACATGTGATGAAGGGTGAAGTGCAAACGGACTTTGCCCTGGCAAAGAGCAGCGGGAGATCATAGGATGGAGAAATACAGGACACACTTGCTTCTCTGTACCGGCACAGGATGTAATGCTTCCGGTAGCCAAAAAGTGAAAGAGGCTCTGGAGCAGGAATTGACCAGGCACGGGCTGGATCGTGAAATTCAGCTTGTAGAAACCGGATGCAACGGATTTTGCGCCAAGGGACCCGTTATGGTCGTTCAACCCGACAATATATTTTATCAGTCACTCAAACCCAAAGACATACCTTTGCTCGTTGAAGAACATCTCCTAAAGGGCAGGCCACTGGAGAAACTGATCTATACTGAACCTGATTCATCCAAGGTCGTCCTGGACATGGATGAGATCCCATTTTACAGTGAACAGCAGTCAATTGTCCTTAAGAACAGGGGTGTCTTGGATCCGGAGAGCATAGAGGAGTATATCGCCCGAGACGGCTACTTCGGGTTGAACAAGGCGCTTCTGGAGATGACGCCTGAAGAGATAATAGAAGAAATAAAAATTTCAGGACTCAGAGGCCGCGGAGGTGCGGGTTTCCCCACAGGGCTGAAGTGGGAATTCTGCAATAAGGCTGAAGGGGATATCAAATATGTACTGTGCAATGCCGATGAAGGAGATCCCGGCGCCTTCATGGACAGGAGCGTTCTGGAGGCGGATCCCCACGCTGTCCTTGAGGGTATGATCATTGCAGCTAGGGCCATCGGTGCCTGCCAGGGCTACATATACTGTAGAGCCGAATATCCTCTTGCCCTTAAGCGGCTTGATATCGCCATATCAAAGGCCAGGGAGTTAGGGCTCCTTGGTAAGAACATAC
>JAFDJA010000245.1 GCA_019307745.1 Deltaproteobacteria bacterium
GCTCCAGCGTTTAAAAAGCCCAATTGCGATACCCATGTCCAGAGGTTGATCATCATCCTCACTTGAGGGCGTGTTAAGTCCGTACCGCAGAGTTCCACTCATACAGATGGCAGGCAGTTGAGTGGTACCGGGGTGAACGAGATACTGGCCGGTGACATAAACGGCATTGTTATTGGCACGCGTAACATCTTCTATATTGCTGACGGTGTTCCCTGCAGCATCATACAAGATAAAACGGGAATCGTTGTGAGACGCCTTATCCCGACCATTTTGATCGATACCGAACAAGTCGTGAAACTGCTCGATGGGATTATCCAGTGCGCCCCCGAAATAGTTGCGCTGGACAAATCCCACGCTCAACGCAAATCTTTCGGTAAAGGCCTTTGATATCTCCACTCTGGTATCCAGCATTTCATAATCCAGATGATATCGATCTTCATCTGCCCACACATTGCTCCGCGTGGCACCGACGGACATACGATATCCCGTTGTTTGAAATTTTACCGGATCAATGGGTGTCATGGTCAATCGCAGGCTTTGGCCCATGGCCTGGCTGCTGATTTGCAGCGGACCCAATCCGATACAGGCCTTTGCCGATCATTTTCCGCTTTAGGCACTAATTATGATACCATCCAATATGGTATCTATCCCCGTCTTCCAATATCTGTTTAATTCCTGTTCAAACGTAACTCCACCATATGTTTAAATTTAACACGTGTTAATTATTCTTTTTTAACACTTTAGTGACACAATAAATGGGAACAGACAAATTGACATTCTTATTGCCATAAGAGCCATTGACTGTATTTCTTACTTGGAAAAACAGCCTCAACCTCCTGCTGCCGGTCTAAATGGGTTCCGTAACCCCGGCCAATAGAGGGTCACATTTGACGAAAAGTCCTTATGATAGAAGAAGGGACAAGCTTTGGCATCGATTTTGCTGTGTCTTTAAACATTGTGAGCGGGTAAACAACCCGGGCATCAAAAGGGATTTTTTAAAGATAGCATCCCTCTCATCTAAATTGATGTGGTTATACAATGATGGGTCTTTTTATCAAATACGATTGATAAAGGAGAGCTAAATATGAACGATGGAAACTGTTTGGAGCCTATGGTTTTAAAAACAGAACACAAAAATGTCACACTCCCCGGTGACCTTAATTTCTATGGCTGCTTGTCTGAATTTCTTGTGAAAAATGGACAGGCCAAAGACATTTCAGAACTGGTTGAGGTTGTCATAGAATCGCTGCCCCGGATGTTACCCATTTTTTATGTTTCCATATTCCTCACCAGGAACTCATCAAAACTCATCCTGGAAGGCGAATCTGAAGTCCTGTTGAAAAATTTAGGGCCAACCGAAATTCCCTATGATCCTCTGTCATTTGCCTGGGAATGGCCTTCTCCCCTAGCAGAACTGCTGGAGTCTGTCGCGGGTGAATCACACTTGTATGGTCTCAATCAGCTGATGTGTACTCCCGTCCGTGTGAAAGATAAAATAGCCGGCCTGATTTGTTTCGAGCCCAAGTTCAAGCCCTTGTGTGAAAAGACAAGAAGAGGCTTGAACTTGGCTATAGTTCAAATCGGCTTAACCCTGGACCGACTTGGAAAAGGTAGAAAAGTAAGGGACGAAGTGCTTTATCAGATCGATGAGATGGCAGAGCTTGAAAAAATTATCCTTCGCTCGGAACGACAATCCTGCATGGCGGAAATGGCGTTGGGTGTGGCCGACGGTATCCGAAACCCCATTATGGTAATCGGCGGCCTCGTTGCCAGGATCTCAAAAAAAATAGGTTCCAAAAGCCCATTTCAAAAAGACTGGAACATACTCTTAGAAGAGATGGAAAGACTGGACAGACTTATCAAAGATTTCGAGAAATTTGCACATAAAAGAGAATTTATTTTAGAGAAATGGGATATCAATCAAGTGATTAGACAAACTGCCAAAATCATCAAAAAAGATTTTGTTCGTGTGGGAAATGCCCATTTTGACTTACGTCTTCAAAACCAGCCATGTTACCTGAGAATGGATAGAAATCTGATGGGAGCAGCACTAACCCATCTACTGTTGAACGCGGCCGAAGCAACAGAAAAAGAAGGCAGGGTAACCCTAAAAACTTATAGTAGAGAAAATCAAGTTGTCTTCGAAATTCAAGACAATGGAAAGGGTATCCCGCCGGAAATTCTGGACAGAATTTTTGATCCTTTTTTTTCTACCAAACCCGGTGGTTCAGGGCTTGGATTAACCCATGTGCAACAGGTCATCAGCGAGCACCATGGTAAAATAGTGGTACAGAGCAGGGTGGATGAGGGAACACTTTTTATCATAACATTTCCAAGTCTGACGAGAGTTGAGATGAAGAAACAGATTTCATTTACTACCTAACTTAATAATAAGAACATGTTTTCGATTAGACGAAAGGATTAAGATAATATGGAGAATCAGATATCTGAAAATAAACAAACCGACCAGGAAGGTCCAACAATCCTTGTTGCAGTTGATCTTTCACATTATTCCAGCATGGTGTTCAGGAAAATAAAGTCCCTATTATCAGTAGAACCAAGCCACATCGTGGCTCTTCATGTAATTGATCATCATTTTGTGGTGAGGTGTATCAAGGAACACCTTGGAACTAAGAGCGAAATCAAAAAACAATTATTCGTTGCTGCAAAAACAAAACTTAATGATTTACTCCGTATTGAGGGTGTAAATAGAAGCATTGTGGAAATGGTAGTCTGTGAAGGAACCCCCTTCATTGAAATTAATAAGAAAGCCATCGAGATGAATGCGGATATGATAGTCATGGGAAATCGAGGAAACTCGGGGGATATGGAGAGCATTTTTTTTAAAAGCACCGCAGAGAAAGTACTGAGGTTTATCAAGCGGCCGGTAATTTGCATCCCTCTGGAAGGAGATTACAAGCTGGAATAGCGAATACTATCTGTTGATATTCGTTTCCTTTACAATTTAAGCCTTATTAACCCTAACGTTGCATAAAACTTCGTTCAAAAACGCGTTAGAGTGCTTTGAAATGTGCGTGAGGTCATTTTTTCTGGACCGTTGTGTATTTAACCATACATAAGGTTCAGAAAA
>JAFDJA010000246.1 GCA_019307745.1 Deltaproteobacteria bacterium
TTTATTATGTAACCTATATATGAGTAAAAAGCGTTTGAGATGCGTAACCCTATCGGGAGATGAGTCAGAGGTGCAACAGTTTCTCCGTATACTTGAGCGATTAAGGTTATAATACTAAAAATCGCTGAAATGAGAAAAAGGGGTATTTTTTCCAAAACCAGGTGAAGGGGCTTCGTATATTTACGATGAGGATTAATGTGTTTAGTAAAATGTGCAGTGTGATTTCTGTTTGGTTGTAACGACTGTATGCGGCATAAGGGCCAGAAATCAAGCAGAAGCAAGACAAAAGGCAAGGTCACAACCATTGGTTTTGACATGAGTCCAAGTAAAAAAAACAGTAATACCAGAGAATATTTCATGATTCCCGGATTGCGGGCATATCGGATGTAAAAATACATGGTCAGCATCCAAAAAAAAGTGCTCAGGACATCTTTGCGTTCGGCAATCCACGCAACTGACTCCACGTGAAGCGGATGTATCGCAAACAGGGCAGCAACAAAACTGCTCCGCCAAAGAGACCCTGTTGACCGGTTTAGAAACAGGAATAACAGCAGTGTATTTGCCGTGTGAAATAGTATATTTGTTAAATGGTGTCCTTTAGGATTCAGACCGAATAGCTGACAGTCCAGCATATGGGATAACCATGTTAATGGATGCCAATTGGAGGCTTCCAGATTGGTAAAGGCCCAGATGAAACCTCCTTGTGTCAGTCCCGCCTGAACTTTCAGGTTAGCAGTCACATACAGCTGGTCATCGTAATTGATAAAATCATTCTCAAGGGTAGGGTAGAAAACAACAAATGTCAGAACAATAAGAATCAGGCCAATTATATAGGGCTGATTTATATTCAGCTTTCTATCCGTGAATCTCTTTTCATCAGGCATGGAAAGATCATCTCCATTATTTTAAAAGTCAGATAGTACTTTAATACAGTAAACCATTTTTAACTTATATATTTATACTTGAAAATAAAATCAATGTTATTTATGTAGTATACTATTCTATCATATTTTTAACTTATTAATGATGTTAAACTATGAATCTGGATATTCAGCGCAAGATTGATCGTATCCTGGGGTCAGGTATCTGCCGTCTTCTTTCCTTATTTTATTATATAAGTAGAGACGTTACACCAGACATCAAACCTAAAAGAATATTGGTCATCCTTCTTTCAGAAATGGGAAGCCTTGTCCTTGCGAGGCCCATGTTTGATTATTTAAAGGAAAGATACCCTCATGCATCTTTGTTTGTATTACTATTTGAAAGAAACGTTGAGTTTCTTGAGGTGCTCGATCTTGTCCCTTCTGAAAACATATTTACTGTCAATGGTAACTCTTTCTCAGGATTATTTAGGGACAGTATTCATGTGTTGAGAGAGATACGTCGCAGCAGGATTGACTCTGTTATCGATTGCGAATTGTTCTCCAGGATAAGCAGTATATATTCATTTCTTAGCGGAGCCGGGATCCGAGCCGGTTTTCATCCCCACACTCAAGAAGGACTTTTCCGAGGGGACTTTATCAATCGCCCTGTGCTGTATAACCCCTATCACCACATCTCTTATCAGTTCATTACACTGGCAAAAGCGATAGAATCTGACCTTGTACCTACAGTCAAAGATCAAATAGTGGATGGGACATTTCAGATTCCCAGAATAAAGTTAAAACAGGGGGAGGTAATGGAGTGGGAGGGCAGATTCAGATCGGATTTTCCCCATATTTCCGCGAAAAAACTGGTTCTTCTCTATCCTGGAGGTGGATTGTTGCCCATAAGAGCATGGCCTTTAAAGAACTTCTGTCTTGTTGCAGAAGACTTTATTCAGAAAGGATATACTGTATGCATAATCGGCACGGAAGAGGATAAACGACTCGCAAAAGAAATTTTAACACACTGTCGCAGCAAATACTGCGTGGATCTGACAGGATATACCAGAACCGTGAGGGAACTTATTGTTCTCTTTCATTTTGCATCCCTTCTGATCACAAATGACGGGGGACCAGGGCACTTTGCTTCCATGACGCCTATCCCGTGCATCATCTTTTATGGACCGGAAACTCCAGTTCTATATCGGCCTTTGGATGAAAAAGTGGTTAATCTCTATAAATCTATATCATGCTCACCGTGTCTTACTGCCTACAATCATCGAAACTCTCCATGTGATGGAGACAATCTGTGTCTTAAAAAGATCTCATTTAAAGAGGTACTGATAAAGGCCTATGAGATACTCGAAAAAAAAGAGGAGAGCCAGTTTTCCGATGTAATTAGGGATCACTAACAGACGTATGATTACTATAGTTGACAGGGTATCACACCTGCCTTTAATCGGGCCGTTGATCAGACATCGTTTTATTAAATTTGCTACTGTGGGCCTTTCAGGAACTATAGTAAACATGGTTATGCTCCATATCAATCAGGAGATCCTTTTAAAGAGTATCTATCCATTAGAGTTTCGACTTAAGCTATCTCTATCAGGTGCGATTTTTCTAGCTACAATTAACAACTACCTGTGGAACCGAATATGGACATGGAAAGATAGGAAGAGAGAGAACTGGGATGGCTTTTTCATTCAGATGGGACAGTATTTTCTTGCATGTAGTATAGCTATTGTGTTGCAATATGTTATCACCATAATACTTTCCAGATTTATCAACTATCTGATTGCGAATCTGGTATCAATTGTCCTTTCCGCAATATTTGTTTATGTCCTGAATGACATATGGACATTTATGGAAAGAAATATCCCTTTGGGCAGAAAGAAGGATTAGATGAATAAGGAGATTCCCTTTGAAGCTAGATATAGTGATTCCGATATATAATGAACAGGACATCCTGCAGGAATTGCACCGCCGTCTATGTGAAGTCTGTGACAGCCTGGATAGTATAGGATGGCAGGTTATCTATATTAATGATGGCAGCAGTGACGATTCCATGAAAATCCTGCTCGAACAGTGCCAAAATGATACAAGAATATCGATTATTGAACTATCCCGGAACTTTGGCCATCAGGCCGCGATAACTGTCGGACTGGCGCATGCAGATGGAGATGCTGTCGTTATAATGGATGGTGATCTCCAGGATCCTCCGGAACTG
>JAFDJA010000129.1 GCA_019307745.1 Deltaproteobacteria bacterium
GATGATAGAACATATCGGGACACTGAATTTGAAAACAATTCATATTTGGCAATGAAATATAACAGGCGCGGTATTGCCACACTAAGAAGGGGGACATCTTCCCATCGCTGGTGCTTGGGAAGAAGTATAAAGCCTCCTCTTTGGGGAAGATTTTTTATCCCGTTCACTTCTATCCTGAAGACGAGAGGCAATATGATCTTTGCAAGAAGTGTTATGGCAATATAAACAAAAGTCTTCTTTTTTTCTGAAAAATTTTTCATTAAGTAAGACCTTTCAGGACTGAATGAGTATAAACGCTAATTGGTTTTCATCCAGAATAGCCATTTTCGGCAACTTCGGTGTCAATATACGTAAGAATTGCTACCCCCTGCTACCTATTCTGCGTCCTATATCCCTGGTCTTTGACATGATCCCTTCCAGATCCAGGGACAGGAATTTTCTATCTCTCATAAGTATACGACCGTTAACAATCACATCTCTTACATCTGATCCTTTTGCAGAATAAACTATTTGTGATACTGGGTTGTAAAGGGGCACCAGGTGAGGGCTGTTCATGTCTATCACTATTATATCCGCCTTTTTCCCTTTTTCAATACTGCCTGTCACCTTATCAAGCCTCATGACCTTTGCTCCCCAGAGAGTAGCCATCCTGAGTACCGTCTCGGCGTTGGTAGCAGTTGGGTCCATAGTAGTAATTTTTCCAAGTTTGGCTGCTGTGTCCATCTCCTGGAAGATATCCAGGTTGTTGTTAGATGCGCAACCGTCTGTACCAATACCGATAGTCAATCCCTTTTTTAACATATCCGAAACACGTGCTGTTCCAGATGAAAGTTTCATATTGCTTTCCGGTATATGAACGACCTTAGTGTCATTTTGTGCAAGGATATCTATCTCCTGATTGTCCAGATGAATTGCATGAGCGGCAATCAGATCAGGCCCCAGGATACCCAGCTCTTTGAGATGGTTTACAGGCCTTTTACTTGTCCGGCGAATTGTTTCCTCCACCTCTTCCTCAGTTTCTGATAAATGTATCTGCAAGGGAACAGAATGTTTCTGACACAGACGTGCTGCATCAGAAATTGTCCTGTCTGAGCAGGTCATCGGGCTGTGACAAAAGAGACCTGGTGTTATCAAAGGAGAAAAATCCGACCATTTTTCTAAAAATTCTTTGCCGACCTCCAGATTTTTCAAGGGATCAGGTATGCCGGGGGCTGGAAAGTCAATTATTCCCTGGCTTATAATTGCCCTTAATCCTGACTCATGGATCGCCTTGACCGCACTATCCTCATAAAAATACCCATCAATGACAGATGTGGTACCAGAAGCTATCATCTCAACACAGGCAAGGAGTGTTCCCCAGTACACAGTATCCGGATTAATGTATTTGGCTTCCGCAGGGAAAATTTTTTCAAAGAGCCATTCATTCAGAGGGAGGTCGTCTGCATAACCACGAAATATGGACATGGCAGCATGAGAATGAGAGTTAACAAGGCCCGGCATAACAAGGGAGTCCTTTGCATCTATTGTCTCACACTTATTTGACTCGGGAAGCCATTCATCCCGTCCCTTGATATCAATAATCCGGTCTCCCTGGATCAGAAGGCGGACATTTTTCAGGGGCTTGTCCTCATCTGCCATGGTGAGCAGTAATCCACATTCGATAATTAAATCAGGGGCTAACCCTGTCATCTCCTTTTGCTTATTCATTGACAACCCCATTTTTACATAAGAAATATATTCAGGGCGTTCCCCAGACCGCTATGGTATCAGAATAAATTTTCAGAGTTCTGGAACTCTGATAGTATTTGATTTTATCAATTATAGGAGAGGGGGAGAATCGTCAAGGGAATAAAACAAGGCAGAAAAAAAGGCCATTGACATATTTAAAATCAAGGGTTTAAAGACTTCATGATTTCAATACATTATAGAAATTCCGAAACATTTTAATTGCTTTTTTTGTTGATTTTGTAAAATTTGTGTTTATTTTAGGAACAAGGACAGGACCTTGAATAATTTTAATTCATGGGATAGTCCCGAAAATTAAGAAATGGATTCAAAGGTTCCACTTGAATTAGGGATTCAATACAATTATTTAATAAGGGCTTCTCGAATGTGCGTGCATCTTTTCAATGGAACACCATTATATAATAAATAATGTTAAAGATGCTCCTGAGAAAATAACGGCATTATGGGAGGCCATATACACTGTATATTATTGCTATTATTTCTGCCCATATACCATGATGGCATATTATATTATTGTCATGCCCATCGATTGAACTGTCAAAGCCCCTCATCTTTTGTCATCCTCTCAATGTCAACAATATTCAACCTGAATTTTTACTCCAAAATGACCTGATTAAAAGGGAGTCCAAGGCTCAATAGATAGCCGGCGCAAGATTCATTTATTAATTGTGGTTTTTTTATCTGACAATTTTCATGTCATGCCATACCCTCCATCAACACACAGGAGCTGACCTGTTATATAACTGCTCTCATCAGAGGCAAGAAAAACAAACGCGGGTGTAATCTCCTCAGGTTCACTAAATCTTTTCAGGAGTATCCTGTTCATATAGACCTCTTTCAGGTGTTCATCTGTCCTGATTGTCTCAGTCATATCAGTATTTACAACACCCAGGGAAATCACGTTTGCACAGACATTATGGTGTGCAAGTTCCCGGGCAATAGATTTTGTCATACTGATAATACCGCCTTTGGCAGCGCTGTAGTTTATCTGTCCTACAGTACCTGACACCCCAGCCACTGAGGTGACATTAATGATTTTTCCACCCTCCTGTTTCTTCATGTGCCGGGCTGCCGCCTGGGAACACAGAAAGGTGCCCTTCATATGCGTGTCTATGACCCGGTCCCAATCGGCCTCATCCATATCAACCATCATGGCCGGGCTTATGATACCAGCGTTGTTCACCAGGATATCAATCCTTCCGAATCGGTCTATAACCGATTGGACCATCTCCTTGACCTCTGTTTTCCGTGTCACATCTCCCCTTATTGCAAGACCGTCACGCCCCATCCCCCTCACTTGTTCCACCACTTTTTGAGCAGCTTTTTTATCAGATCGGTAGTTTACCGCTATATGGGCTCCCTGCCCAGCAAATGCCTCTGCAATGGCCCGGCCCACGCCTCGGCTGCTTCCAGTTATCAGCGCGACTTTGTCTTTAAGTCTCATTGCCCCCCCTTTCCGGTCTCTTAAAACGTGGTTTTTATCTCATAATAATAAAGGAATGGCAAATGGTGATCCGGCAGCATGCAGTTATGGTTTTAGCCCCTTTTCCAGATTTTCTCAAAGACGTTCCATTGACGTTAGCGGGCATACCCCATGTCTTTACCCATTTTCAAACGTAAAGGTCTCAAAATTCCTCCTTATCAAATCCTGCCCCGGAATATCTCCTATAAAAGGATTTTTGTTGAATAAAATCATTTTCCTGGTAATATTACGACTAAAAAAATAAGGATAAATATCTTGGGACTGATAAATATCGGAAATTTACGAGGCAGAATATTTGCCCCTCTCCGGCAGTTTTACAGGCTGCTGAGAGATGAAAAACTTTTCAGAATTCTTGCTATTGCAGTCATTATAATACTGGGCGGTGCTCTTGCCATCTTTTTTGTGGATCAGTATTATATTACAAGGGGAACGTACGGCATATTTGATGCTATCTACTGGGCTGTGGTAACAATCACAACGGTTGGGTATGGTGATATTGTCCCTGCCTCTAAAATCAGCAAGCTGATTGCCCTGATGATAATTGTAAGCGGACCAGTGGTCCTTTCACTGCTTACCGCCTCTATAGCCTCAATCTTTGTCGAAAGGAAGATCAAGGAGGGAAAGGGCTTGGAAACTATCAAAGACAAAGGTCAAATAATTATCTGCGGCTGGAATGAAAACGGGGAAAGGGTAATAGACGGAATCCTGCAACAGGCAAAGGGCGCCCCTCCAAAAATTGTGCTCATAAATGAACTGAGCCGTGACGAGGTCCAGTCCATTCAGTATAAATATGAAGACCAGGGGATCAGGTTTGTACGGGGAAACTATATAAAGGAGGATGTCCTTGCAAGGGCAAACCTGATCCAGGCATCTGCGGTCATTATTCTGGCAGATAGATCAGGGGGCCACAGGATAGAGACAGCGGATGAGCGAACCATCTTTGGTGCCATGGCCATAAAATCCATGGCATCCAAGGTCAGAACCTGTGCAGAACTTATTCATGAAGAAAACAGGGAACACCTGCTTCGAACCCATGTGGAAGGGATTATTGTCCGGGGAGAGTCCACAGGTTCTATGCTTGCAACGGCAACCATCTCTCCTGGTGTGGCAGATTCTATAAAGAGGCTCATAAATAACAGGGATGCGAATAAACTCTGGAGAATACCAGTCCCGTCAAAGTTTGTAGCCGGACCCCTTGGAGAACTCTCTGCACATCTCAGGGAGAGCTCCGATGCCCTCCTCTTCGCAATCATAAGGGAGGAGGAAAAGATGAAACTGGAAGATATCCTGTCCGATGATTCCTCATTTATTGATGAGTTTATCAAGAAAAAATTTGAGGAATCAGGCAAGGATTTTTTCGGGGCAAGAGAGGACACCACTATCACTATTAATCCTCCTGATGATTACGAACTCACCAGGAACGACTGGATTGTTGTCATATCAAGGGAAAAACCTTATGCTGCAGGGCTGATGGGAAGGCTTGTAGGGGGGGCATAGAATTTATCATGGATGCAGAAAACGCCATACAAAATTCATCTATCTTCTCGGGACTTGATGAGGAAGAACTTGCTGATGTGTTAAGTATAACAGCGGAGAAGAACTTTGCTAAAGGCGATATCATCATGCAGGAAGGGAAAAAAGAAGATTCCTTGTATCTTATTGTAAATGGTGAGGTAGATGTATCAAAAAGCCTTACTATGAAATTCGAAGAAGATGATTTCAGAGAGACCGAGAAGGTCCTGACCCATTATAGTTCGGATGACAATATAATCCTGGGTGAGATGGCACTGATAAAGCAGGACTCTCGTTCCGCCTCTGTTTTGGCGCGAACCGACTGCACTCTACTGGAAATAAAAAGAGATGTATTTATAAAACTTGTTGAGGGAAGGTCCGAACTGGGTGTAAAGATTCTGTTTAAACTTTCTGAACTTTTGATCGACAGGCTGAAACAGTCGAGTCAGGATATAACCCGGCTGACAACCGCCCTGTCCATAGCCCTGAGCCGATGAAAAAACATCTTATTGCCATACTGTTAATTTCGTGCTTCCTGCTTTCATGCGCAGGTGGAGACGGGTCAAGAACATACACTATTCCCAGAGGATCACCACAGATTCAAAAGCCATACGTGGTCAATGGCATGCGCTATTATCCCATTTCAGATGCCAGGGGATTTACACAAAAGGGAGTAGCCTCCTGGTATGGTAAAAAATTTCATGGCAGGCGGACATCCAATGGTGAGTTCTATGATATGTACGCCATGACCGCTGCGCATAAAACCCTGCCCTTCAATACATATGTTCAGGTGATTAATCGGGAGAACAACAAATCCACTGTGGTGCGAATCAATGACCGTGGTCCATTTGTCAGGGGACGAATAATAGACCTCTCTCATTCCGGGGCAAAAGAAATTGATATGGTGGGAAAAGGAACAGCAGAGGTTAAAATCATTGCCCTGGCACGGGAAATTCCCGGAACCAGCTCCAGGACAGTGGTGGAGATAAAGAACTGGCAAAAGGGGAATTTTACGGTCCAAATAGGGGCATTCCAGGAAAAGAAAAACGCCAATAACCTGGCCAACAGGCTGCGAGTGCTATTCGATTATGTAAATATCATGAAAACGGTCAATGAAAATGGTGTAACTTTTTACAGATTGCACGTCTCAAAGGCAGCAAATCTAACCAAGGCAGAAGCCAATGAAAAGGCACTCAAGGAGATGGGATTTGACGAGGCCTTTATTGTGAGGATTTAAGTTTTTCATTTATCTTGTCACGGAGGACACCGGATGCCTTAAATATAACCACTCTTCTGGCTCTCAACTGGAGGTCCTGGGAGGTCTGTGGGTTACGTCCCCTCCGCTCCCTTTTCGATTTAACGGCAAACTTGCCGAATCCGCTCACAAGGATGTCTTCCCCCTGTCCAAGGGTGGACTTAATAATATTAAAGAAAGAATCTGCAACTGTTCGAGATTTGCCCTTGCTGAGGCCAACATGATTATATATATCATCAATAATCTTCTCTTTTGTTAAAGCCATCCTTCCTTTCCCTCCCAGGTTGCTGCTCAAATTGTTTAGTTTTTATATTGGATTATGAGATTTCTGGTGTCAAGTTTTTTCATCCGTGTTTGGGCCTTAGATTGCCCCTGCCCAATCACGATTCAATAACCGTATTTTTCCTTAAGTTTCCTGCAGACAACAGGGGGCACAAGGCCGGCAATCTCTCCTCCAAAACTCGCAGCCTCTTTTATAATGGTAGAGCTTATATAAAACCACTTGTAATCTGTCATGAGAAATACGGACTCTATCTCTCTGTTCAGCTTACGATTCATAAGAGCCAATTGAAATTCGAGTTCAAAGTCTGACATGGCCCTGATCCCTCTGACGATAACGTGTGCCTCTTTGCTGGCCACATAATCAACAAGCAGTCCGTCAAAGAAATCCACCTCCACATCCGGCCTGCTCTTCAGCACGTCTCTCATCATTTCCAGCCTCTCTTCAATGGAGAAAAGGGGAGCTTTTCTGGGATTATTGAGAATGGCGATAGTGAGCCTGTCAAATATCTTTGAGGCCCTGTTTAGGATACTCAGATGCCCATTTGTTATGGGATCAAACGTGCCGGGATATATTGCTATTGTCTCTCGCATTAGAAATCCTCGTAATGATATATGTTAATCTTTGTCGTTCCATAAAGTCTGTTATCAAACATTCTCAGCCTGCCTGATCTTTCAGGTAGTTCGTCTTCCTTCAGGGACTCAGTCACAACAATTCCTTTGGGGGACAATATATCTGTGCCAGCAAGCTTCTTCAACGCTACCAGGGCAAGCCCCTTGCTGTAAGGGGGATCTAAAAATACCAGGTCAAATCCCCCTTGGATCAGCGAACTTTCAGCAGGCATCCCTCTTTTCAAGTCACGGTTCAGGACAATCCCGGAAGGGTCAAGCCCGAGCAGTTCAAGGTTTTTTCTGATCAGCCTGATTGACTGCCGAGAATTATCTACAAAAACAGCCTTTGAAGCGCCACGGCTTAATGATTCTATACCAAGGGCGCCTGTGCCCGCAAAAAGATCAAGGACGGTCATCCCTGTGAGGTCCTGACCCAGAAGATTGAATATCGCCTCCTTTACCATGTCAGAGGTAGGGCGTATGTTCATGCCTTTTAATGCAGAAAGTCGCCTGCCCTTTAACTTACCTCCTGTTATCCTCATAATTGGTGTTCCTAAACCAAATCCAAATTTTTTTCATTCCGGCAAATTCCCCAATATGGTCTCTCCCGCGGATACCCGGTCGGAAAGCCCAATTAAAACTTTGCTTCCCTGAGGCAGGTACACATCGAGGCGGGAACCAAAGCGAATCAGGCCGAACCGCTGTCCTGCCTTGACCCGGTCTTGCTCCCCTATCCAGCACACAATGCGCCTGGCGATCAGACCCGCTATCTGGACAAAAGCGATCCTTTTTCCATTTTCTGTAATAAGAGAAAGACAGTTGCTCTCATTCTGTTCAGAGGCCTTGTCCAGGTTTGCGGAAAAAAATCTTCCAGGATTATACGATATCTTTTCAATCTGTCCGTTAATCGGGATACGGTTTACATGGACATTAAAGACAGACATAAATATGCTTACTTTTATCCCTGGCCCATTTAAGGGGTTGGAGCTGTCTTCAAGTTCCTCAATCTTGATTATCCTGCCATCAGCAGGGGACAGGATCTCTTCTGTCCTGCAATCTCTGTATCGCTCTGGATCCCTGAAAAAATAGACTGTAAAGAGTGTCATGACCAGCATTACACACCCGAAAATTAACCAGCTGAAATAAAAACTGAAGATAGTTATTACTGCGCCAATAAGGATAAAGGAGATACCCTCCCTGGCAACCGGCAGTCTGTTATTGATCCTTGTCTTTTCAATTTTTTCTGAAGTCATAATACCCCTGGTTATTGCAATCTCTAACTGTTGTCGGGTAGCCGGGAATCATTTTTGTAAATATTTATTACTTGAATTCTGCATGAACAATATTGAAAAATAAAATAAAAAGCAATATATTTAAATGGTTACACAATAATTTGTTTGGATATAGCAAGTGCCTTATTGGTTACTGTAAAACTCATGGGGTATTCAGTCTTTTCCCTGCCATCTTGGGGAATGGATTAGGTTTAATATCCGGAGGCCGCATATAAACAGGAACCAGTTCCAGCAGGTTATCAAAATCCTTCCGATGAAAACGCATAAGCCCCAAACTTCCGGCTGATGAGGCCCTGAGTCCCCAGAAATGGGGATCGGGGATAATGGCCCTGTCACCCATTATCTGTGCTATAAGATTCGCCTGACCGGAGTAATCATTTCCCAAAAAACAGGTTGTTCCTTTAAAAACAGAATCAAGACCCTCCATCTTCAGAGAGATATCCTCCTTGAGCCTGACAAGGTGCTCATTCTTTTTTTCAAACAGGGCAGTGAAGACCTCCCCTCTCATTGAAGTAATTACCGGGCAAATCGGACAATCTGTCTCTGGGAGCTGGTTGGCCATTGCCATCAGACCTGACACCCCTATCAATGGTATCTTAAGT
>JAFDJA010000247.1:0-3083 GCA_019307745.1 Deltaproteobacteria bacterium
CGCCCACATTATCAATAAGATCACATATAACCTATTCCAAAAACTTGGATTTTGCGCTGGTTGCCCCTTCGCTCCCGATCTCTTCTTTGTCAGTAAACAAGATTACTGCACTTTTTTTTACCGGCCCAATATCCATAACTGCCTTCAAACTGGCAAATGCACATGCCCTGTCATCTTGACCATATGAACCGATAAGAGCCCGATCCCACCCCACGTCCCTGGCCCTTCCTGAAGGGACCACCTCTATCTCCGCACTCAAAAAATCCTCTTCAACTATATTATAAGCCTTATAAAGATAGTCGAGTATGGCAAGCTTGAAGCGATCTTTCACCCCTTTTACACCAATCGGAAGACTTCCAACAACAAGGTTCAATTTTTCTCCGGCTATAGCGGTATTTATCTTTTTCGTATACTGGACCTTTCTTGCAAGGTGGGGAAGTATATCAAGTATAGTGAATGAAGGATCTTTATCATCCTCTCCTATAATAATATCTACAGGTATGCCGTCTGTCTTAATTATCCTGCCATGTATAGCTAATGGTCGTGCAAGCCACTGAAATTTCTTTATTCCACCATAGTAATGTGTCTTCAGAAAAACCATATCAAGGTCTTCATATAGAGGCCTCTGTTTGAGGTCCAGCCTGGGGGCATCTATATGGGAAACCACCAGGCGCACTCCGCTCTTTAAAGATGCGGTACCTGGAAGTACAAGGGCGATCGATTTATCGTGGAATACTTTTATCATAGGACTGAGAGATCCTGCCTTTGGCTTTTCCATGAATCCCCTGTTTTTTGCCTTCTTTTTTATTACAGATACTGCTTCTCGCTCTGTTTTTGCCTGATCAAGGAATCTTTTATACTCCTCCCCGTACTTGAACACCTTCTTTTTTTCAGCATCACTGATCTTATCCCAAACCAATTCAGGGCTGTATGAGAGCTTCCTGCTCAGTTTTTCAAGTTCCTTTTTTGTGTGAGTTTGTTTTGCCATTTTACTCCTCATGTCTATTAATTGCCATTAATCAAGTTTTAAGGACTTTTTCATATAAACCATTCCAACCCTGTACTACCCGGCTTATTTTTGGAGTTATAAATCAAGCTGTAAGAGGTCAATGGAAAACTCTCTCATAGCCCCACAAGCAATTGATCAGGCCATTATAGAATGCCCCAATGTTTTGACCTAAACAGGCAGATAAGCTGCCTTGAAAAGTGGCATATCCCTTCTGGGCTGCGCAGGGACACAGTTCCTATGCCCTTACAACATATGGTATAAGGTAAAATTCAGCGACTCTGTGAAAGAGTTTCCCATTGACTTCAGGAGCAGCTGATAAATCTCCGCATAAAACACGGTAGGCACTACTGACTTTAAACATGAATATAGAACATATTCTACAAAAATGGAAGCCTGTAACCTGAATCAGTCCTTGCTCTGGACAAACTCAGAGACTGTATGCTAAATTTGTCCGTATCTTAATACCATAATTAAATTTCAGGAGCAGTATATGTCAATAGAAATGACAGACAACAATTGGGTGTATGTTGTAATTGAGGAAGCAGGGGCCAGTGAAAAAATTCTTGGACAACAGGCTGATGGGAAAAATAGCGCTTTCATTCCTGCATTTCTTGAAAAAGAGGCGGCCCAGATTAGCCTTGGTCAATTTTCAATAGACAGATCAAAAAAATATGAGGTCCAGGCTATTATATATGAGGATCTCAAAACATATGCAAAAAGCAGTGGGCTTATGATCTTTTTTCTTAATCAGTCTGGCGTGATCTTGGATAAGATAATGCCTTGAGGCCTACCTATAAAATCCCACCAGATACTGCATCCAGGGTTATGGACCATGGAAAAAAGGGAGAAAGCCATGTTCGAATATTTTAGATCTATTCTGGATGGATTAATTAATACTCAGGGGAAGTCCTCCTTTTCTTTCCTAGATCTTAATGAACAATTCAATATGGAATCCCGGAATGACCTGGATATATACAGGATGCTGAACGCGGCTTTCCTTATTGCCCTTGCCGGTAAAGATGGCTCTGATACAGAGGGGGCAAAAAAATTTCTGCAGACAATGTCAGAATCCAATGAATGGAAGGATATAGCACAGTTTTATCTGAACGGCATCTGCCTGATCCGGAATGAAATCAGCAGAACCTGTAAAAAAGACGCAGACTTTGCTCAAAGGCTGAAGGGACTTGCTGATCATATTTCTAATGGGAGTGATACGGCCGATTCTGAAAAAATCGCGGAAATAATCTGGTCTGTATTTTTTCCTGAAGCGACAGGGATTCAGACTGACAGACAAAAACAGGTAGATATGCTCAGGGAAAAACGGATAGTCTCGATAAAAGAGCTAAACAAAGAACCCATTACCGATCCTGGCAGGCAGATACTCTTCACTTCAAACGTACTCCTGACAATCCCCTCCAAATCAATAATTGAGACAGACAAGCTGGATTTCAGGAGCAACCTCAAAAAAAAGCTGCAGCATGCCTCCGATGAAGAGCAGATATACTTTTATGATCATCCCATCCAGACCGGTGTTGAGCCTGAAAAGAACGAAGTGCTTTATGGACTTCAGGGGCTTGCTCAGGCCTTTGAATACGAAAAGAAACAGGGGAATATGTCCATGGATACAAAACCCGTTTGCCTGCTTTCTGTTTCTGTGACACATCAAGGGCTTCACGCTATAGCCAAGGATTATCTGGAAGAGGAGCTCCAACGTTCAGGAGGTATAGACAGTCTAAGCCTGTATGTATTTACCGAGTCTGATACTCAAAGGATCGTCGATGAAATCCTTATCCCTGCAGCTGGACGCTATACAAAGCAGGCAGATGCCTCCTTGCTTGGTGATATCTTTTGTGTTGACGGCGAGTATGGAAGACACTATTCCTTTTTAAAGGCAATCACTGCCCTATGGAATATAATCTTTCAACCGGATATCCGGGCCACATTTAAGATTGATCTTGATCAGATATTCCCGCAGGAGGAGTTGAAAAAGCAGACAGGTTCGACCATGTTTGAGCACTTCATGTCCCCACTGTGGGGAGCTCAAGGGCATGATCCAGAGGGAAAGCCTCTGGAA
>JAFDJA010000247.1:3104-5808 GCA_019307745.1 Deltaproteobacteria bacterium
AGAATCTGTATTTGTTCCTGACGTCAGATTCCCGGGAAGAGCGCTTTCAGCAGACGAATATTTCTTTTTTAGTGCACTTCCCCAGGCACTATCCACTGAGGCTGAAATGATGTCCCGATATTCCTCCAATGGCAAGCTTGACGGCAAAACCAGGTGCATCCAGCGCATTCACGTGACCGGCGGAACAAATGGTATACTTATAGACAGCCTTCGCAGGCACCGTCCTTTTACACCCACCTTTATGGGCAGGGCTGAGGACCAGGCATATATCCTGTCTGTGCTATTAAACCAGGAGGGTCCAAGACTCGCCTATGTTCACAAAGACGGTCTTATAATGCGTCACGACAAAGAGGCCTTTGCCCAGGAGGCAATACAGTCTGCCCGTATACCTAAGATGGTGGGAGACTACGTGCGCATAATCTATTTTTCTGAGTATGCCAGGGCCCTTAAAGAGGATTTTCTGGAAATAAAGGATATTGTAGATCCTTTTACCGGCTGTTTCATCTCCAAAATACCTGTGTCTGTTGTGTATTTACGTTTCGCATTCAAGGTGCTAACATTTTTTTCTTCAAAAAGGGCGGAAGACGGGGCAGAGTTTATAAGGATAGGTGTACAACGAATAGCTGATGCCCTTAAATTCACGGATGGGACAGACAGCAACTTAAAAGAACAGTACAATAAAGAACGGATGGGCTGGAACCTCTACTATGATATTTTAGACTCTTTGGAGCAGGGTCTGAAATACAGGGATCCATTTACCATTGATTTGAAGAAAAAAGCCGAAGATATTATTCACCAGTGCAGAATTCTGACAGGAAAACATTGATAATTAAAAAATATTTTTAAATTTCTGCCCTTGAATTCAAGAAAAGAGGGCGGTTCATCTGGTTCATCGTGGAAAAAAAAAGATAAAGACCATTACAAGGATAGATACAATGGATGCATAAATGACGTAATTAATGGGGATCCATTTTTTCTTTTTTGAAGATTCTGAAATAAACAGGGAGCAACCATAACAATAATATTCCCCAAGCATAATAGCCTGGGAACAATCATTGCATAATCCTTCTCCACAGCCTGGACAAATATTATTGGCATGTTTTTGATTGTGATACTTACAATGCATCTAATAAGTCCACTTTGAAAATAGGAGATGGTAAAAGGCGCAATCACCAAACCGAATGATATATATTTTCAATTTATAGAAAATCTGGCCTTTTTTTATCTCAGATAAAGCCTGTCATCATCCTGAAAAAACGCACAATTTCTCAGGTATCACGAATATTTACACATTATCGTTCCCATACCATTATAAAACAAGTCTGGCAATAATATTAATCAAAATAACATACTTTTGATCATATCACAAACTGATCGGACATCTTGGAATTCCGATAATACATTGAATCTTTAAATGGCTTAATACTTATTCCCTTATCATTATTTATATGCAGTAAAGATACAAGCACAGCAGGGATATTTGCAATCGCCTGTTATCGTTCCATCTTTCTGCAGTTCACCCTTAAAAGTGATAAGTCCTTCATTACCCTCAACGGAAGAAAAGGCGTGCGGGGACTCTTTTTGAGATAACTGCCGGATAATTCAAAAATAATATGTCTGCAAACAGAAATCCCACAATGCTAAAAAATTTATAATAAAACGGCCGAACAGCTTATATTATGCCTGTCCGGCCGTATGAAATGATCTTTTTGATTCTAAATATCCGGATCAAATCTGAGTCTTATAGTATTCCCCGCAAAACTGCCAGGGGTATACGAATAAAGGCTTCAGAATTTCAGTTACTTACCGCCTTTACCGCCTTTACCACCTTTACCACCTTTACCGCCTTTATCTCCGCCCGGTGGTGGAGGTGGAGGAGGTGAAGCAATGACTCCGGCAACGCCTTCATATGCCGTAAAGATACCAGCACAGCAGGGATATTTACACTCGCCTGTTATTGTACCGTCTTTCTGCATGTCACCTTTAAATGTGATAAGTCCTTCATTTCCCTCAAATGACCACTCTGCCTTGCCGTCTTTCACGCTTCCTGTAATTTTGCAATCAGTACCCTGATTGCCAGTATATGAGCCTGTTATAACACCGTTTTTTTCTGTCCATACAAAAGTAGCTGTACCGCCAGCACCGTCCTCAAGGGCTACATCCGCGTTCCAGGTGCCACTCAGGTTAGCTGCCATTAATCCGCTGGCAGCAAAAATCATCATAAAACCAAGAATACATCCGATACTCTGTTTTCGCATAACAATCCTCCTGTTAAAATTTCTTCTCTCTTAATTCTCCAAACATCTATTTAAGTCTACCGATCTGCAATAGCCATTTTTTAAACCATATATCAAGCAACTAATCAAATAATTCCATATTTTTTTTAAAATCCTACGTCACCAGACATATGATGAATATCCTCCAGTGAAAAAAGTATCCTTCCCCCCGATTCAACCGTTACCACAAAAGCCTTTTTTCCTGATCAAGGAAGTTTAAATACAAAAAGGTGGTACTGATAATAATTTTATAACATGGCGGGTTTCAGAACAATAATCGGCTGATCTTCCGGAAGGGCATCTGCCTGAAATTCCAGTTCACTTGAATCAAGCCTCTGAACATTATTTTTCCCTTCAAGGAACCCGTCCACATGACCTATCGGGAGTCCACACTTCTCTGTCTTCCAGTGCATGGGGATAATCACCTT
>JAFDJA010000130.1 GCA_019307745.1 Deltaproteobacteria bacterium
AGGAATTGTCTATGATTGGCGCTGATAGAAGAAAAAATATAATATTGAAAATATCTGTTTTTTTGCTAATTCTGGCAGCGGGAGGCATTATTATCTTTAGGAATATTGACGAGCCAGAAGTCGATCAGTCTTCCAGCAGGCCAGAAGGCACACTGATAATAAATTATGCCAATGAGGCAAACAATTTTGGATACCCGCTGAATATTCGACATTCAGACTGCCATTATGCCTGGTGGGGCGGTCTCCAGAGCCTGGTCCAGTTGAGTACTGAAATCCCGGGAGAACTCGTACCAGTACTCGCGGAAAAATGGGAGTTCGCGGAAGACAGATCGTCATGCACATTTTTTTTGAGAAAAGGGATCAAATTTCATGATGGTACGGATTTCAATGCGCACGCTGTAAAATGGAACATGGAAAAGGTTATAGCAAGCGAAAGGGATTATCTTAAAAATGTAAAGTCCATTGATATTATTGATTACCATACTATCAGATTCAATCTCTCCTCCTGGGACTCTCTTTTCTTAAGTGATTTCGCAAGTGACGCTTGTCTTATTATTTCTCCCACCGCATTTGAAACGAACGGCGGAGAGGAATGGGCAAACAAACATCCTGTTGGTACAGGTCCATTTAAGCTTAAAGAATATAAAAGGAACACCTATATTAAATTTGAACGATTCAATGACTACTGGGAAGAAAATGTCCCTTATCTTGAAAGTTTGATAGTCTATCATATACCTGATCCAATGACCGCAATGGCATCCTTCCTTAGAGGCGAATTAATGGCTCTTCGCATGGCAGATATGATAACCGCGAAACAGATCAAGGACAGTAGCGATAAATTCAATTTTGAAGTATGTCCCGGCGGAAACATGGCCATCTATTTTAATACTATTAATCCTGAATCGATCTGGGCCGATAAAAGGATGCGTGAAGCACTGGAATACGCGATTGATAAAAAAGAAATAACCGAATCACTTGGCTTTGGATTTATTGATCCACTCTATAATATTATCTTTGGTATTAATGAGGCTGGAAACCCGAAAACCACTCCGCGAAAATATGATCCTGACAAGGCAAGACAGCTTATTAAAGAAGCAGGTCATAAGGAAAGGCTTAAAATAAAGTGCTCATACAATATTGGATTTCACTCAGATCTTTTTGTTGCCCTTCAAAAAAATCTATCAGAGGTTGGAATTGACTTAGAGCTCAACGCTATGAGTCATACTGCGACTGTCCAGTTAAACGCACATCCATCACCTGGTAATGATTTGCGATTTACACGCTTACGGGGTCGAAGTCCGTTAGTAAGGGGAGCATATGAAGAGTTATCCTCTAAATCATGGTATTTTGTCGGAGTTAAGAGGACTGAAGGATTTGATGACTCTCTTTATAGCGCAATAAAAGAACCTGATTCTAAAAAACAGCAGGAGCTTTTAGAAGAGGCAGAGAGGATAGCCTATGAGGATGCCATGTTTATACCTCTTTGGACAGATCCTTCTATTAATGTGGTTGTGCCGGAATTAAAAGGTGCGGTATGGTGGGTCGGAAGGAATTATCCTCATTTTGAACGGGCCTGGCTGGAAAAACAGTAAATTTCGCGCCCCAAAAAAGTGGCCTCTAAAGTAAAATATATCAATCGAAGAATATATTTTATTTTTTAACAAATAGAGCCTGCTTTGAAAAAAGTTCATTTTCAATCAGGCTAAACAAAGGAGATTTTATATGAGTTTGGAAAAGATTGCGAATAAGGTTGTTGAAACCGATGTGCTTGTTATTGGCGGCGGAGTCGGAGGAACTCCTGCCGCGGCAAAGGCAGCGGAACATGGTTTAAGAGTGACTTTACTTGAAAAATCCAAAGTGGACAGGAGCGGCAGCGCTAGTCAGGGCATTGACCATTATAGCGGAGCTCCTCCAAAAGGAATGACGCCTCAGGATTTTCTGGATTTCATAGAAAAACATGGAAAGGACACCGCCTACTTTGGGGGCGTGCCATATTCAGATCTTACAAGACTCTACAGAACGGTTGCTGCCAGGTCATGGGCCATTGAAGAGCTTGAAAAGATGGGAGTCACCATGAGATGGGATGATGGTGAATTTCTTGATATTGACCTTACTAACCATGGTGGAGGGACATGTCTTCGTGTGCATTGGCAGGAGGTTAAACCTCAGATGGCAAAGGCGGCCAGAGAGAGAGGGGTCAACATCATAAACAGAACCATGGCCATTGATCTTCTAACACACAACGGCGCTGTTGCAGGTGCCACCGCAATCGATACCCGAACCGGTGAGTTTCTTGTAATTAAAGCAAAGGCCGTAGTATTGGCAACTGCCGCATGTTCACGTCTTTATTCACCAGAGACACCTCAACCATGGAATTATAAATTCCGATATCACTGGTGTCCCGCATCCGTATCCGGAGATGGCTGGGCCATGGCCTACAGAGCGGGTGCTGAGCTTGCCAACATGGAAGTAAGTGAAAGAGGAATAAGGTTCAGGGATGACCTAACCCTGTCATATGGCAATACCAGAGGCGATGGCATTGAGGCAAAAAGGTTTCTGTGGAGCGGAGAAGAGGTCCGTTTGGCAGGAAAAAACGCAGAAGGTGTTTTTTCACTTGATTATGAGGATTACGAAAAATCAGGCCGTGATCCTTTTTATTACAGCATTGATCATCTGCCGGAAGATTTCCAGAAAAGAATGCAAGTTGCCTTTGCAGATGAAAGACTTGTATCGTTCAAGATAGCTGAAGAAAGAGGATTCAATCCAACAACACACTGGTATGAAATGCAGGACTCCAGACCTGTCCAACTTAATGTGCCTCCCGGACTGAATGCAGACCCGGATTTTAAAACAACGGTTAAAGGCCTTTATGCTATAGGAGACAGTCTCGCTGGCGGTCATACTGTCGCAAGCGCATCAACCTCAGGACTCCTGATTGGTGACACCATACATGAATTTATTAATGAAGCCGATGAACCTGTTATTGATGAAGAAGAAGTGCAGAAGCAAAAAGAGACAGCGCTCGCCCCCCTGTTTGTAAAAGACGGCACGGAACCCATGGAACTGGAATGCTCTATTCGTTATTTATGCGATCGCTATATTGGCGTATATAAATCCGAAGGCAGGTTGAGAGAAGGCCAAAGAAGACTCGGCACCTTCCGAAAGGTATTTCTTCCCAAGTTAATGGCCTCGAACCCTCACTATCTCATGCGATGCAATGAAGTGCGCAACATCATTGATGTTACAGAAGTGCACATCCTTGCTTGCCTTGAAAGGAAAGAGACGCGGACGCGTTTTAAGAGAGTTGAATACCCTGACAGAGATCCAGCATTAGACGGTGTGCTTCTTTATTCGAGGCTCGAAAACAACAAAAATGTTATTGAGTTCAGAAAACCTGAGCCCCTAAATATGGATTTTAGGGAGATGAGATAGTTAACTCTGCTTTTGGCCGTTTCTGGCATATTAAAATTGAAAAGGCGGCTGGAGATCTTCTCCAGCCGCCTTTAACTTGTTTTATGGAAGATGGCCGTAAAATAATTGAGCATAATATAAAGACATAAATCACAGAGGATTTTCCTAACGGCACTAGAAATTCTTAAAAGCCTGATAAGGTTTTGCCAAGGAAATAAAAAGTTAAATTAAAAACTCCTTTCATATTCTTGATCATACACCATGATGCCCGGTTTGATTTTTAAGTATTAAAGATTGCAAATTTTAGTACGCTTAATATACTATATGGTTAATAGGCAAATATACATATCGGGGATCCCATATAAATTCAATATATTGGGAATAAATTAGGACAATTTTTCACTAATTATTTTGAAGATAGGAGGGACATAATGAAAAAAATAGCATTAGCGTTTGTAGCGGTATTTGTTTTCAGTATTCTGCTTCTAATCCCTGTTTTTGCGTATCAATCTCACTTTGGACCAACTGAAGTTACGTATTATGACAAGACAAAAGCTTTTAACGGGTATACTCTGTTTTCTCCTTTCCGGGCTCGAAACACCTTTCTGATCGACATGGAAGGCAATCTGGTCCACTCGTGGGAAAGGGGCGGTGTTGAGAAGTATGCCTATTTTCTGGAAAACGGAAATATGATTTGGGGTCTGAGTACCGGCAGGGGAAATCCAGCCAGATACCAGGAAGTGGACTGGGATGGAAGTGTCATATGGGAGCTTCAAGACACGCGTGAGGGCTATACAGCTCATCATGACTTCCAAAAAATCTGGAATAAAAAACTCAAAGCCTACACACTCCTGATGGTTTCTTCAAGGGAGATAACGCATGAACAGGGTATCGCAGCTGGATGTGATCCCAAGCTGAGGGAGAATTACAGATCAGTGCCTGACGGAGTTGTTGAGATGGACATGAAGGGTAACGTTGTATGGGAATGGAACATTTTTGACCACCTCATTCAGGATGTTGATCCAACCAAGGAAAATTATGTTGGCAAAGGAAAAACAATAGCGGATTACCCGGGTAAAATGGATGCGAATTTCGGTGGCGGAAGGGCAGGAGACTGGATTCACACCAATTCTATTGATTACAATGAAGAGCTGGATCAGATTGCTGTCAACAACTCAAGACAAAGCGAGTTCTACATTATAGACCACGGCGGCACATTTATTCCCGGAGATCCGAAAAAGAACACCGAGCTTGCTGCCAGTGACGCAGGTGATTTTCTGTTCAGGTGGGGTAACCCTGCCGTGTTTGATGCCGGTCAGGGAATTTCTGCTGATGAATATCGCATTTCAGAAGGTGATCAGCAAACGTTTTTCACCCATGATATCCAGTGGATCAGGAACGGATTACCGGGAGCTGGAAATTTTTTGATTTTTGATAATGGTGAGCGACATCTGCAAGGTACCTACTCCACTGTATATGAGATCAACCCTTATGACGGCCCGATGATATACGGGATTTACGTCCCTCAAATGGAAGCTGGTTCCAAGAGGGGGGGAGAGTCCAATCAAATTGCATGGAAGTATAAGTCTGAAAATCCCTGTAGTTTTTATGCCAGAAACATATCCGGGGCACAGCGTATGCCCAATGGTAACACCGTCATCTGTGCCGGCACATGGGGACAGTTTTTTGAAGTAACCAAGGAAGGAGAGGTTGTGTGGGAATATATTTGTCCCGGCACAAGGGCTGGTATAAGAAAATTTATAGGGGACGGAGATGCCTATCAGAACTCTACTTTTCGGGTCTATCGTTATGCTGCTGATCATCCGGCGCTTAAAGACAGGGATTTAAAGCCATTGGGAACAATTACCGAGTTGGCCGCTCAAGGAAAATTTGGAGGCCTCAGTGAAGACATCCCTGAGCCACGAGCACCACGAGAAAGAGGTAGAGATAAAGGTGGTAAAGGTGGTAAAGACGGAGATAAAGGCGGAGGTAAAGGCGGTAAAAAATAACTCCCATTAAGGTATAAAGAAAAGATTAATCGGGAAATCTTTTAGACAATTCAACGGTTTCTTTTAACAATTCTGATCTGAATCAACATCAGATTTTAAAAAGGCAGGGTCATTTTAACCCTGCCTTTTTGTTACTGCTTCGATATTTTGTCCAAGATCGTTTCATTCAACTAAAGGGCCTGAATGTATTATATCTGTCTTTGATTCTTGCCAGGATTCGAGGACTGAAAGTTGTGCCTATGTTATTTTAGACCTTTTATACAAAAAAAATGAAATTCTCCACTTTCAAGAGCGACATACAATCCCTTTTCCGTAATTTCCAAGGCTTCACGCTGATGCTTTTCATGCTTTAGAGGATCATCAAGCAGCAACCTGCCCCGAGCCTGTATATATCCATCGGGAATTGTGATATATCCCTGTGCTGATTCATTGGAAAGATTTGCTGCTATCAGGCGTTTCTCATCACCCATTGACCAGCTGTATGCCAGGAGATTTACATGGCTGTCATTATCCGGCCAGCCATGAGTGGGGCAGACACGGAAGGTCCCTTCATGAAAAACATCGTGGTTTACCTCTTTGAGAAGCTTTTTTCCGAATGTATTAAGCTCGTCGTTCAAGACTTCCGCTGGAGCCCGCCTTAACTGTACCGGAATTCTTAATTGGCTTCCTTCAAACTGCCCATGCTGCCATAAACGCATCCCAGGCAGAGTCGCATGGACGAGCATTGCACCTTTTATTTTTACAGAACCAAAAGCTTTTAAGGCCCTGGTCTCATCGTGATTTTCCAGGAAACGGATCATCTTTTCCTGATGATTTATAGGGTATGAAATATGCCTTTTGATCTGATCTATGCTGCCGCCCAGCATCATATCATAAAGGTGCTTGTCATAGACATAATCAAAACCCGAATTCAGCAGATCTGTTTCCATGCCCCAATAGGTCTCTGCCATTAACAGAAACTCTAGCCCTGAGTCCTTGACCCGGGCTATGGCAAAGGGCCAAAATTCCGCCATTTCTTTCTTCTTTTCAAGATGGGAGCCCCATGTATTCATGAAGACATCCCTCAGGAGAAGCATCGCCATATCACACCTGACACCGTGACAGAATGCGGTAAGGTCCATAAGTGTCTTTGACATACAATCCAGTGTGCCGGATTCCGCGTAATTCAACTGAGCCGTATCTTTCCAAGAAGGAAAGTAGGGGTCTTTTCCGTGGGCGATACATCTTTTAGGTGATGAATCCCCTGAAAAGAAGAAACCCTGTCTGCAGCTTCCTGTTTCATCTGTTTCATCCAGGATATACCTTTCGGGGTGACTCACTATCCAGGGATGGTCACAGGCTGTATGATTAGGCACGAAATCAAGAATAAGACCAAGTCCATTGTCTTCGAGTATTTTTTTTAATGCTGAAAGGTCTTTAAATGAACCGAACCTGGGATCAGGCCTGTAGTCATGGATAGCATAAGGGGAGCCAGCTATGTCCTCTATCTGAAAATCGGGAAGAATATTACGGCATGCGTTTACAAGATCAAGCTCGTTTCTGGCCTTTTTTCGGGAGTCCGGACCTCTTTCCCACATCCCCATCAGCCATATGAGATCCATCCCCAGTTCCTTTAAACGTTGCCACTCTTTCTCTGGAATGTTATTCAGACAGATCTCTTTATTTTCCCTCCGGCTGAGATCCCAGAGCCAGGTCATGAGATTTATCTGGTATATATGGGGATTTTTTCGCAGTCCTTTCATATTATCTCATATTAATGGTTCCTCTCCTGTTCAGCCGGGAGAAGAGTGGTCAGGGTTTCAAATGGCAGCTTTTTGGAATCACAGGTATTTTTCCATCTGACTCAAGGGTTGAGATCCTCGCCCGAACAGACACATTATGCTTTGCGCCTCCCGTATATCTCTGTCATATCACACAGCTTTTTTCTAAACAAAGGGGTCAAGAGATCAGGACATCTTTATGTTGCGTGGCAGAGGGATAATCCACCTGATCCATATGAAAACCGGGAAGATCGCCGGGTTTTTCTTCTGATATTACTCCTTCATTCAATAGTATCTCCTGACTGATCAGCAATGGATTTATGGCAAAGGCTGAATCGCTGCGATATAGGGAATTTCCATGGTTGTTATCTGTTGGGGTCAGAGGAAAAACCTGCCAGTATCTCTGGACTGCTTCCGCAAGGCAATCCACGACATCACGCGCCGAAGGGCCAAAATCCCCTATGCCGAACCTTGAGGGCAGAGGGACCAGCACTGCCATTTTCCCTATCCTTAATGCTGTGGCAGCAGGAGGTATAGTTTTCACGATTCTTAAGATAGAGTCCGCCCTGTGGAGGAGAACTATTTCTTCCCTCCCTTGCCCTTGCCTTTACCTTCTCTCCCTTTCGGTTGTCTGCGAGTATAGGGAGCTATGGGAAACTTTTCTGTGATCGTACCCAGGGGCTTTAGAAATTTTCCTTTCAGTGCGGGGTGGTCAGGCCCATAACGATAGGCCCTGAAGAGGGCATTGGTCATCGGGATGTTGTCCGGCATGACCTTTACAGTGCCGTCAATGTGTGAAACAGGATTCACATATTCCCATACAAGCTCACCGTCTGAGGTTATCTCAAAGATATGACCTTCTGTCATGGAACAGATCAAGGTATTGCCGTTGGGTAAACGCTGTGCCCCTGATCCGATGTGACTGAAAAATCCCTGATTGCTTTTGGATCCATACCACCATACGATCTGATTGGACATGTTCTTCGAGTGCTTGTGGGTGTCACGATGTGCTCTATAGCTGAAATAACCGGCATCAGGAGGGTTCACATAATTACCGGTATCTCTCTTACTTGAATCGAGAAACCCGTTTATCTCAAGAATAGTGGACTGGTTGGTGCTCTCCATGAGGTACTGGCCGTTATTAAAGAGCAGAAAATGTCCCGCGCCAGGGAGACCGGGCCGGATCCACTGGATATCATGACTCCCCCCTATCTGCTTGTGACCGGTGGTTGACGCTGTCCAATCTTCCAGCACGCGAGGAGAATCACCCTGTTCATACCTTGCAGGGTCACCGAAACGATACAGAAAATCACCCTTGGGACCAGCGGCAAGCGCTATACTCTTTTCAGGATCTCCCACAATAAAGGTTCCCCCATGGTCCGCCACATAAAATTCCCCCTGTACCGAGTTTGCAACAACATGATCCAACGCCTCGTTATAATCCATGGAATTAAAATGGAGCCAGTCTCTCCTCAAAGGCCTGCCGGGAAGGTTGATATTCAGCTTGCCCGGCCAATCAGCAAAGGTCTTGCACTCCCCTATATAATTATTCTTTGAGGGATCAATATCCTGGCATACATGATACATAGTGGTGAACTTGTTCAGCTTCTTGTTGAAGGTCCGCACAAAGTCATGGTGGGCGTTGTAATTTGGTCTGGGATCGCGATAATCCCAGGCAATCTTTCCATCCCAGTCCATTTCCACAAAGGACCCTCTATCGCCTCTATCCATGAGGTTCCCGTTCTCAAGCAGGCGGGGATTATTACCAAGCGGCCAGGTGTGGACCACTTCCCCTTCCATGTCTATGAGAAATGTCTTTTCAGATTGGAAAGGGGTGAGCAAAGTATACCCGTTAAAGGCCTTTGCCTTATTGTAAAAAACCACCTCCGTAGGCCCCTGCAATGTCTCATAGGCGTAAACAGACCCCGCAGGTATAGTAAAGAAAAGGGATAGGGCTATAGTCTTTAATATCTTTTTCATAATAACTCTCCTTGTTAGGGTTATCGAAATAACATTCCACCTCTTAATCATTGTTAAAAAACTTACTCTGTAAAAAAACAGAATTAAAAATGACAACAATGAAATATCAGTTGTAAACTTTGTTTTTCAGGGCTTATTTTTCAGTCAATTGAAAACTTTTTTCTGGTGCCCTCTTCGCTTCCATTAACCTAAAAAAAGAAGATCACGCGGGACACTTAATAGTGATGTGGTAGATGATTATTAAACCTCAGACAATTTTCAAGGAATGAAACAGATACATTTTAACACTATATTAAACTGTGTTACATGAAAAAGGGTTTATCTTACCTTAAATGTATGAAATATTTAAAAGGGTGTCAATCCTGAGTCAACTGACAGAACAAGGACATATAAGGAAGCTTTTAACAGTCAAATCAGAAAAATAACAAATACTTGGCGGGTTGCCTCCTTTTCCTTTATATACGGGCAGCCGAGATCAAAACATAGAGTTTTCGTGATATTTTTTTTTGATAAACAAAAGATCAATGATGTGGTGGCAGGAGAGAGCAGAGTCCTACAATGCTTAATTTCGTTGAAAGGAGATCAGGAAAAGGACATTTATTAGAGATTTTTACAGGGGAGATTGTTAATTCATCTCCCCTGTGGACTATTGGTTTATAATAGAAA
>JAFDJA010000248.1 GCA_019307745.1 Deltaproteobacteria bacterium
TCCTGCGTCTCTATATACAGGCCTACCGCTTCTTTGATAATCTGATTGATGTTTTCCGGCGCAGGACTGGAGGCGGGCATGCGGGCATAACTGGAAAATTCGTTTACAAGACGTTTTAATCCCTCGGCCTGATTAATAATCATATCCGTGCATTCCTCAAAGACCTGACCGTCCTCCTGGGCAATCTTATGCCCGTACCTTCGCTTCAACCTCTGGGCAGTCAGTTGAATGGGGGTAAGAGGATTTTTTACCTCATGGGCTATACGCCTTGCCACTTCACGCCATGCAGCCACCCTCTGGGCCTTCTCGATCTCACTCAGGTCCTCGAAAACAGCAACAATGCCCAGATGTTTTCCCTGATCATCCCGGAGCATCTTTATGGAAACGAGTAGAGGCAAGGTCTTTTTCTCAACTGAAATACTTATCTGTTTTTGTAAAAAGCCTTTTCGCAGGAGGCCCTTATCTGTCAGGAAATCATTTATCACCTTAACGTGTTCTTGCTGCATGACTTCTTTAAAGTTTTCTCCTATTATCTCTTCGCTTTTAATATTCAACATCTTCTCTGCAGATTGATTGATAGTGAGGATCCTTCCATCTGCATCAGCTGAGACCACGCCGGCAGCAACGTTTGCAAGAATAGTCTCCATGTAAAGACGTCTTTGTTCTATCTCCACATTACTGCTTATCAGTTCCTGATTGGCCGCCTCCAGTTGTATTTTACTGCTTTTTAGATCATGGGTCATCCTGTTGAATGAGTTTACAAGATCTCCTATTTCATCCTTTGCTTCAAGATCGATAAAGAAGTCATAATCCCCTGAGGCGATACGGTTCGTTCCTTCAGCCAGTTCCTGAATAGGGACTGTAATGCCCTTGGAAAGAAAAAATCCGAACCATACAGAAGAAAAAATGATGAGAAGGGTCACTATAGAAAGAGTAATCATGTGACTTATTTTAATGGGTTTTTTTAGTATCTTAAACTGCTTATATTCTTCCAGGCCTTTTGATATCGCTTGTAACCGGGCAACAAAAACACTCGGGATAAATTGCTCCAAAACGATCAGACCGACCACAGCCTTTGATTCGGTTCTTGAAAAAACGGGGATTATACCGCTAACCAGATCTCCATGAGTGGAGGACTGGATATCTTGAATATCGGTCCCTTTTTCAAAGCTCTTTATTAAGACTTCCTCACCAGGATCTGTGAACGGACTCAGGTCTATGCTTTCATCCTGAGAGGATGTCCTTAATTTCATCTCCTGGGAAAAGACCTTTATGGATGCCAGATTGTATTCTATCCGCTTTTCATTGATAAATTTTTCAAGCTCATCTTTTTTTAATTTCAGGATATACCCATGGTAGGTTATGAGACGGCTGAGGTTATTTCCTGCGAATAGGAGCTCATTAGTTGTCTGATCATAGTAGTCCTGTCCCACTTCCAGTGAACTCTTGAGAGACCTCTCTATGGGAATGCTATACCAGTATTCAATGGTGGTGGAGATAAACTGCACGGATACAAAGAAAAGGATGATAGTTGGCAAGAGGGAGAGTGTAATAAAGGCCAGGACCAGTTTCGTCCTGAGTCTCGCCCCCATAATCTTCTTCTTCCTTTCAAATAGCAGCTTGACCAGATTTCTCACAGTCAGGAAAAGAAGAGACAGAAGTAGAATAACATTGATATTAATAAGGACAAAAACCAGAATACTGCTTGAAATGGGGAGGTCCAGCCCCGGATCAAAGACCTTGAATCCGAGGTAGGATAGAAGAAGCACCATAACGACAAGAACCGCAATAATATATCTTTCTCTGCGTTGCCTTTTCTGATCCTGATCTTCTGTGTTTGAAAATTCTTTCATTTTATACTAGTATATAAAATCATTAATATACCAATCCGTCTCAAAGTCCCAGAGGGAAAGGAAGAAAAAAACATAGTGCAGATAAAAAGGCAGTCTGATCTTATCGAGTTCAGCCATCATCCATAGCTGATAACTCATACCTTTTTGCAGGTTGCTGATTGATGTCACTTTTAGTGCCACCACATCGGCCATTAACTTCTTTGCCTTATCAAAATCCTTTACAATTACTGCCTTATCCCCGTTTCCTGACAATCTTAGCTCATAATGTTTCTTCAGATTGTCATATTTTATACTGTGGCTGATTTCCAAATCAGCCACTTGTTTGTCCCACAAGAAACCTTGTTCCTCATAAAGCTTAATGAAGAAGGTAAAGGTTGTGTCTATACCACTCTCAATGGCCCTGTTCATCTCTGTTGTAAAACAGTCGTCCACCTTAAAACTGACAATGAGGTCCTCTTCAGTATTGGATACCGTAATGTCAGATAGAATGGCCTTCTTTGCCAGGGCGGGCATAGCAGTCTGGAGGATAACAAAAAGAACAAGTACCAGCACTCTTCTCTTTACCTGTTGCATAATTTTATCACTCCTATTCTCATTCCATCGATGGGGAGAAGAGATAATAACACATTGGTAACCTGTGTCCATCCTGAAACAAGGAATTCTGGATGGAGTAGTCAGTACTCAGCGATCAGCCAAATTCTTTATTTGAGGGTCATTAGCTGATAGCATGTCGAAGATCCCGTGCACTTTACGGGGAATCCAAAAACAGGTGTTTTTGGATGGACACTGATTTAATTAAAGGGGTATCTTGGGACAATGCAAATTGTCTGCAAGATATCGGATATTATCAGTAAAGCATGATAGCTAAGAGGGAGGTGAAATGCAACACCTATTGGTTTGGGAGTGAGAAGAATCTATATTTAAAGGTTTAGGCGGGAACTTTCTCTAAAGAGCCAAAAACCGGAATCTTAACACTGTTCTGAATGCCTTCCTCTGGATTTTCCATGGATATTCTTTTCCAGCATCTTTTATTGGCAATCAGTTTTTTTAACATGGCAAGGTTGAGGGAATGACCCGATTTCTGGATAACAAAACGGCCGATAACCGGAGTACCCAGGATAGCGAGATCTCCAAGAAAATCCAGGATTTTATGCCTTACAAATTCATCCTTATATCTAAGCCCGTCCTCATTAAGAATTCTGAAATCATCAATTACGATAG
>JAFDJA010000249.1 GCA_019307745.1 Deltaproteobacteria bacterium
GTATGATAATTGCAGCCAGGGCCATCGGTTCCTGCCAGGGCTACATATACTGCAGAGCCGAATATCCTCTTGCCCTTAAGCGGCTTGATATCGCCATATCAAAGGCCAGAGAGTTAGGGCTCCTTGGTAAGGACATACTTGGGAGTGGATTTGATTTTGACCTGGAGGTGCGCCATGGATCAGGTGCGTTTGTGTGCGGTGAGGAGACAGCACTTATGCAGTCTATTGAAGGGAAACGTGGCATGCCCCGGCCCAGACCGCCGTTCCCCGCCCACCAGGGACTTTGGAAAAAGCCCACTATCTTGAATAACGTTGAAACCTTTGCCAATGTAGCGCAAATAATCCTTAACGGTGGGGAGTGGTACGCCGGTATCGGTACAGAGACGAGCAAAGGCACAAAGGTCTTTGCGTTGACCGGGACAGTGAGAAACATCGGACTGGTTGAGGTCCCAATGGGGACAACGTTAAGGACTATCATCTTTGATATCGGCGGAGGAATCCCTAAGAAAAAAAAGTTCAAGGCGGTTCAATTGGGAGGTCCATCAGGCGGATGTATCCCTGAGGAATTCCTTGATACTCCCATTGATTATGAGTCCATTGCCAAAGTGGGTGCTATTATGGGTTCCGGTGGAATGATAGTCATGGATAACCAGACCTGTATGGTGGATATGGCGCGCTTTTTTATGGATTTTATCCAGGACGAGTCGTGCGGGAAATGTACTCCCTGCCGTGAGGGCACCAGGCACATGCTTGAAATCCTGAAGAAGATTACCAAGGGAGATGGCGTGCCCGGTGACATTGAAATCCTGGAGGAGTTGAGTGAGATGATCAAGGACGGAGCACTTTGCGGGCTCGGCCAGACCGCCCCCAATCCTGTGCTATCAACTCTGAAATACTTTCGTGACGAATATGATGTCCATGTTCTTGAGAAAAGGTGCCCTGCGAAACGCTGCCCGTCCCTTTTGAGGTATGAAGTGGATGAGGAGCAGTGTAGCAAGTGTGGCATGTGTTTTAGGAGATGCCCGGTAGATGCCATTGAGTGGAAAAAAAAGGAATCCGCCCGAATCGATAAGGCAAAGTGTGTCAAATGCTTGACCTGTTTCAGTGTTTGCCCTAAAGAATGTATCTTTTAGTTTTGTATAAAAATTAAAATATTGCCAATCAAAGTGATCAATATTTGAATATTGAATATCGAACCGCAGAAATTTATTTACGTGTCAAAAGACCGAGTTTAAGTAGACCCATTCTATTATACGCGACCAGCAGATTATTCACGCAGGATTATAATACAAGCCGATATATAACGGCTGCGCTGAATTACAATAATTCTGTGGTAACTTCTTGATTTTTATCATTTTGCCTTTCTTGCATTCAGGGCAGCAGGCAATGTTACTGCCTTTTAACCGTAGCATAATCTCGATAATCGTTTCTTTAATTTTACTCTTAACAAGGTGTCAGTCAACATTAAACCACTTCACCTCTTGTTTTGGTTGGACAAGTATGAACTTTGGTCCAGAGTGTTATCTATATAAAAAAAAATATACGGCATAGAGCACAAGGTATATGGGCCGCAATACTCTTTCTTTGAGCTTTTAACCTTTAAGCTTACCAAGGCAATTATTGAAAGGACTTATATCCTCTTGCATTTCTCCAGTAGATCTGATGGTAAGGCATGATGAATAGCCTCTACAATGGATTGAATAGCATTGAGAAGGCGGGTGTAGGTCATGGCAAGCCCAATATTTTCAGCAAGGAGATGCAGTGAATCAAGGTCCTGATCAGAGATATCCCAGATTTCATGATGATATAGCCTCAAGGATCCGATGACCTCACCTAAAAAGACAATGGGAATAGCAAGGATAGCCTTTATCCCTTCTTTAACGGCCTCTTCAGGGTATTGTATCCTTTTATCTCTTGTCACGTCAGGGATGATGACCGGTTTTTCGTCAGATGTCTCAGCCATGCTTCTTGGCGCGCTGAGAGGTCCTTTTATCAAGTATTCGGCACTAAGACCAAAGCTGGCGAATAATTCCAGTTCCTGGTTGTCTGGATTTAGTACAAAGATGGCGCAGCCCTTTATATTTAAGGCCGCTACCAGAAGCTGTGTCAAGTGATTGCTCATGATGTCAAGATCGTCGGATTGGGCAATAGCCTTTGTCACAGCCTTAAATGTCTCAATGTCTATCTTTGTTTTAGTGTCCATCTATCTCCTCCTGGATTGAATTGATAAATCTTACTGTTTAGAAACAGAAAGAGATCAATCCCATAAACTATGTTGCAATACAGACCGTAACATCCCTCAACACAGACAACACCCTGCTATGCACACTGCGAGCAAAAAGCCTGGTTACCTTGCCCCCCTGATGACTTAGTATAAGCATTCTGTAATGACCCTTCGAAACCTGGTCGGCAATCTCTTCAGCAATGCTTTTCTCTTTTTTTTTGAAAACGTAATCCACCTGATCATCTAAAAATCCATTTTGCAAAAGGTGCCTTTTGGCGGATATAAGGCCGTCTTCTTTCTTTTTAAACTCCTCGGCAAGAAAGGCTATTCCGCTCTTTATCTTGCGAAGCTCTGGACTTGATTTCATATCAATCTCAGGCAATGGGGTGTATGCGTAAAAAAGAGTAATCTTAACGTCTTCTCTGTGGGCGAATGTGTCTAATACAAAATCCAAAGCCTTGCTCTCTGAAATAGTAAAATTATATGGTATCAAGATCTTTTGTTCAGCCATCACACCCTCCTTTCAATTCAAAAGGATTTTTGATGATACATGACCTGCTGACTGAGGCATTAACCAGGTACGATTTCTTGTGTTAAATCAAGAGGTAAGGGGGAATATTTTTCTTATATGTTCAGCTTTAATTTACTAAACGAACTGAATAATATTGAAATCCTGCGTAGTTAGAACAAGAAAATGAGGAAAAACAATAGAGTGAATACTCGTTGGAAGTTCCTTTAAAATAGTTAAGTATAGAGATAACATTTCGTTTGTGTCAAGCTAAAAATAGGGACAACTAAGGTTACCCCCATTGTCTAGACAATGGGGGTAACCTTAAATAGTA
>JAFDJA010000131.1 GCA_019307745.1 Deltaproteobacteria bacterium
AAGTATGCCCACATCAACAGGGTAGTCAAAGCGGTCTTTGGTGGCCCTATACCACCCAATTAGTACGGCAATAACATAAAACAGGATCCACATAAGCACTTTCATAGTCATATCATCTCTCTCCTTTCATAAAAAAAAGGACAATCCTCAATTAGAGAACTGCCCTGAATACATGCCGGTGCATACTTTTCAGCTACCCCAAAAGGACTTAACTTATTGAAATAACTGTTATTGGTTGGCTGGGGGACAAGGAATCGAACCTTGGATAACTCTATTTTGACAATATATTCCCCTGCCCTATTCTTTGCTCGGACAAAATGCGGATTTTCAGACCAACCCCGCTGTAACCTTTTGATATTATTATGAAACATACCATATCCTGCGGGTTCGAATCCCACCCTCTCCGCCATTCACCCTTAATAAAATCAGACACTTACGGTCCTTTTTCGTCCTTTTTAGTGTTCAACGAGTGTTCAACGGCGTACAACGGAGTTACGGCCTGGGATATTTAAAGATCCTATCAAAATTATAATATATATTATTGATTGTTTAAAAGCTGGGGCAATTTGCTCCGGCTTTTTTATTCTATTTAAGATTGACCAGTCTAAATTCAATTTGGTACAGTTACGATTTGTAATCATAATAAAAATTTAATAATATCAAAGTGTTGATTTTGGCACGGAATAAAGGCGTTAATCGTTGTTTTTCAAATAATATCAATGTTAAGAGATGGCCGCCAGAGGAAAATTAATGAATGACAAAATATGGGATTGGAAGAAAATTGTTACCTGTGTTCTTTGGATTGTTTTGTTGATCTTGGTGGTCTGGGCAGTTTCGAAGTTTATAACCACTAACAGAGGAATGGTAATTCACCCACTTGACAACGAAACGTCAAGATTAGCGAGCACGCTTTTCTTTCAAAAAATGACTGCTTTGGCACAGTTGGCCGTTGCGCTCCTTGGTGTGTCTTGGGTTTATGTCATTCTGAAACCAGCAGAAAGAGGAGAAAAAATAAAGTTGCAGGCTAATACAATATCATGTTTCATTATGACCAACTTATCTCTTAGTTTTTCACTTGTAGCTTACACCTATGGGTACGATTTTTTAGTTGATAGAATCTTTTATCATGCAACCTTTGATCTTGAGGCGCCCATCGTTGGTTTAGTAAAAAATTCTCAACAATACTTGGTTATAAAAGGCTGCGTTGATTTGGTAGCCACCATTTTCTTTAGGAGGGACTGATCATGAAAATGTCAACCATATCTTTCCTAACTTTGTTGATTTTATTATCAGTTAGCAATCTTGCAGCACAGGATCATAACAACTTATCCGAAAGTGATAAGCAAAAAATTTCCGAAGATTTGACACTAGCTGCCGAAAAGGCAAACATATCGACCGATGATTGGTTATTAAAAGCATTATATAACTCGGCGCATAGCCAATTAAAATTCTATCGACACGTTTACAAAAATGTGAAACAAGAGCAACGTGTTGATAGATTATCACAGTTCTTGACTACAAAGGAGCAATTCACCTTTGTGTCAGACACCTATTATGCTCACCATATGGATGACTTCCACTGGAGATACATAGAGAATGACATAAAATATTCGCCATTTAAATTAGATAGTTCAACTGCGGCCAAATTAGTAAAAGTAGAATTTGAGGGTAAACAATACGACTTTTTAAATGACAAAGGCATTCAACCCGGTTCCATTATTCTTTTGCCTGCCATTTCTGATCAAGAAGGTGCCAATTGTAGTGCAACGTTCCAGTTGAGAAATCAGAAAGCCCTGTGGACCGGGTGGACAGGAAGAACCCATGTACGAGAACATATAGCACCAATATGGCCTAAATTTTCATCTACAACGGATTTGAAGCTTGCCACAACGTGGACAAGAAGAGGTTGTGAGATTTATATTAATTCTGAACCATCCAATGCGACTGTCTACTTTAATGGCGAAGAATGGTATTCTAAGACAAATACTTCGGCCGTTCTCGATACTGGCTCTTGGGAGATTAAAATTTGTCTTGAAGGTTATAAAGATTGGATTGAGAAACGAAGTCTCAGTGCCGGCGAGTCATGGACAATTGATGTTCGCCTGGATAAGAAATAAGGTTACAGGTTTTATATCCTGTGGCCTATTTTCAATTAACCAAACAAAAAGCCGGGGCGGTTTGTGGGCGGATTGATAAATCTGTTATTTTGTATTAATAATTTCAGCAACTTATATTTTAAACGGGGGTTCGACTCCCCCCGCCTCCACCAATAAAATTTAAAAAAACCAGTCCAGATACCTTGTTAGGTACTCTAGGCTGGTTTTTTCATTTTATTAAAGGGTCACCCATTAAAGGTGGTGTCAAGTAAGAAAACACTTCTCCCCTAAAAAACAATTCATCTTTGTTTTTATTTTACGCCATTAGTTTGCACCAGCACAGTATTCATTTTCACCTCCTGTTTCACACCTGTTATTTCGAGTTTATCGGTTTAAGGTCATTATGTTGACCCGCACCAGTCACCCATCATTTAGGGGACGTTGTTGACTATCGTGACAAACTCTTGTAGTGTTTTTTTAGAAAATAAAGGAGGACTTACATTTGCCCAGGCAAGCCAGGTTGGATAGCCTAGGAACTCTGCATCATGTGATGCTCAGAGGGATTGAAGGCCGTTTGATAGTTGAGGGTAAATACGATCGGTCTGATTTTGTGAGGCGCATGGGAGATCTTGCACAAGAAACTAGCACTAAGATCTTTGCCTGGGTTTTGATGGATAACCACGCACATATACTATTAAAGAGTGGCCCAGATGGTCTGTCAACTTACATGAGAAGATTCCTTACCGGATATGCAATAAGTTATAATATACGACATAGAAGGCGAGGTCACCTGTTTCAAAATCGATATAAGTCTATAGTTTGTGATGAAGATACCTACTTTACTGAACTAGTGCGATATATTCATTTAAACCCCATAAGGGCAGGTATTGTCAAAAATATGTCTGGCCTGGATAGATATTCCTGGAGTGGTCATAGGATTGTTATGGGTAAAAGGAAGCTCGAATGGCAGGATTGTAAGTATGTTAGGTCATATTTTGGCAGCACTATAAAAGAAGCACAAAAGAACTATCGTGCCTATGTAGCCAAGGGGATTGCAGATGGCAAGCGTGAAGATTTGATTGGTGGAGGCCTTGTGCGTACTTTGGGAGGATGGTCTCAAGTTTTGTCTGCCAGGAAAAGAGGAGAAGATGTCCTGACTGACCAACGGATATTGGGGAGTAATGGTTTTGTAGAAAGAGTTATTGATGAGTCTGAAAAACTGTATAAACATCAAGTTTCAATAAAAAATGAAAAAATTGAAGCAGAAAAATATATTAAATCTGAATGCGAAAACGAAGAGATTAGTTTAGCCGCCTTGAAAGGTGGATCCAGGCGAGGAATTATTCCGGAATTAAGAGCTCGAATGGTTGGAATTCTAATTAATAGATATGGTTTATCTTTAGCAGAAACCGGACGGCAACTGGGTGTGACAACTTCTGCGATTTCTAAAATAATATCAAGGCAAAAAGGTCTTGTTTGAACATGGCCTGCCATTGGTAAAACAGTTATTTGGCTGGTAAAACGATTACAAATAGACATTTGGCTGGTAAAATCATTATAAATGCCGCGGTTTAGAAAGATCTTTCTGCATTGTAGGGTGTATCCAGGCAGCACCTTTCTACAGCATAATCAACTGTAATTTATGACGGTATTTTGACTTTTTGAAATTTTTTTATTTAATTATTGCAGATATTTCAGCCAAAAACTCTTTGTTTTTTCTCTCTTTTTTTGTTTTCTTCGAACTTAGTCCGAAACTCTCCAAAACTATTTAATCTTTTAATTCCATACAGTTATCAAAAACAGCATTTTTTTAGGGTTGTGTTAAGTCTACATTTGGTGTCTGAAACCGAATTAATTTTAGAACTTGAAATCTGGTCATGTCCCCCGGATTTCTGATAGGCAAGAGTTCTGCAGTTTAACTTGTTTGACAGATATAAATACTGAGTATAAAACACAGGGTATAGTATAGGTCTTAGATTGATTGTTGAGCTGTAGGAAAATTTGAATGAGGATGAAAATACAAGAAGGGGAACGAATCATGAGTACCTTTATACCCAAGTTCACCATCACCAACCGTATGACCGCTGCGATAACTCAAATAGAGCGAGCGCGTGGTTTTCTGGAAGCTGCAAGTCTATCTGATGACTGGGTTCGCGATATGGGTGCCCAGGCCCTTATTAAAGAAGCACATCATACTACCCATATAGAGGGTACCCATCTGACACTTGATCAGGCAGAACGTCTGTGGAAGGGGGAGGATGTTCCAGAGGCAGACCCGGATGAGACCAGGGAACTTCTGAACTACCGATCTGCTTTTAAATTTGTGTCTGAATGTCTGGACAGCGGTGATCCTGTTACTGAAGGAATGATCCGGGAGATCCACAGCAGGCTTGTACAGGGCGTGAGGGGTGGCCAGGCTGCACCGGGAGAGTATCGACGCATACAGAATTATGTTGTTAACTCTGTGACAAGCGATGTAATTTATACACCACCTTCAGCGGTTGATATCCCTATCATGATGTCAGACCTTGTAAAGTGGTTGAACTCAGAGCTTGATGTTCATCCTGTTCTGATAAGTGGTATTGCACAGTTACAGCTGGTCCATATCCATCCATTTCTTGATGGAAACGGCAGGACGTCCCGACTTCTTTCAACCCTCTGTCTTTATAAGGCCGGATATGATTTCAGGCGGCTGTTTACCATCAGCGAATACTATGACAGAGACAGATCCCTGTTTTATAAATCCATCCAGAGTGTTCGCGAAAACAATATGGATATGACCTCCTGGTTGGACTATTTTGTTGCTGGGCTTGAGACCCAGATGATTGAGGTTAAACAGCGGGGGGAACAGGTGATTCGCAGGGATATTCTGGTTCAGAAGCACGGATTGAATGAGAGACAGGGTAAGGCACTCATTTTTTTACTGGAGTACAAAAAATTAACTATTCAGGATTTTGAGAAACTCTATCCAGACGTCAATCGTCGCAGCTTACAACGTGACCTCAAAGGCATGCTGGATAGAAATCTTGTAACATCAGAAGGGGCAACTAATCAGCTTGTCTATATGCTCCAGATCTAAACTTGCGACATCTTACGACAGAAACTTGCGACAAGCTTATGACATAACTTGCCACACCGAACTATGACAAGCTATGAAAGGTGCTGTAACATGGCCTTTTAAATGCTTGCGATAAACCTGTGAAAATTTTCCCTGAGAGATTCTCTGCTGATCTGGATGAGCCCTTCACATTTCCTGTTCTCATCGGACCTGGTCCAAAACTCGCCCAAATGATTAAATTCTTTAATTTCATATAGTTCCCCAGAATGATATTTTTGAGGGTTGTGTGAACTCTACATTTGGTGTTTGAAACCAAATGAATTTTCAAACTTGAAGTTCGATCATGCTCCCTGGATTTCTGACAGGTTAGGATCTGGTGCGCACTAACCTCATTGAAAGCTATGATCGGATTTTGGCCTTTGTTAAAAAGCATCTAGCAGACCCTTTTTATAAAAATGTTTGACGGTATTTTGACTTTTGAATTTTTTTTTATTTAATTATTGCAGATGTTTAAGGCTATAATTCGACTCCCCCCCTTGTTAGGTTGCTCCTGTGATTTCAGCTACTTATGGCTATTTTAGGCTCCTCCTCCAGGTTCAATTCCGGTATGGTAGTTTCGTTATAGAGATATTTCTCGTTTTGTTTTAATAAAAGATTTTGTGCCCTTATTTTACTTTAAGCCCTAAAGGTAAAATAAGGAAAATTATATTTTACTTTGCGGATATAAAGAAAGGATATTTTTGTTTAAAATATACTTACATATTTATGAAAAATAAACACTCTATTTCTCTGATATCCTGTTATCTCTTTTAATATATCTAAGGAAATAAATGCCTGAACCAGATTGTTTGCAGCTTTAGGCGATAAGCCTGTCATTTCCTGGACATCTTTGACCGTTACAACCGGCTTTTTAAAGAGTGCATGAAAAAATTTATTACCTTGTTTTATACGCTTTCCCAAAGTCAAAATATTATTTTCTTCAATGGAGTGCTTTAACTCTGTAATTTTAAAAATTAATTCTTTAACGTTAACGGTTGAGCTGTGAGGCGCGGCTTTTTACGTCCGCTGAATTAACAGGGCCTGTTTGAGTTTCAGGCTGTTGAGGGTCACATCCCCGATCCTGGGAGGGCCATTGATCTCTTCATGGCGCATGGTCCCATCCAAAAGTTCAGCGGAGTAGTCCCCTTTTTCAAGTACATGCTTTCCAATCTCATAGAGGCTCCATGATCTGTCTCCTCCAAGATTATAGAGCCCTCTGATTCTGTTCAGAAAGACCTGAATGACAACCGGTCCTATGGCTTCACACTCAATACAGCTGCGCACCTCATCATGAAACAGGGTAACCGGCAGCCCTCTCATGAACCTGCCCTCAATCCAGTCAATGGCACCTTTATTGTTTACTGAATCACCAAGGGGCAGAGAGAGCCTTATGACACAGGAATCATCCTGTTTGAGGATACGCCTTTCAGCCTTTACAAAGGTCCTGCCGGCAACACTCACAGGGTCTGTCTCATCCTCTTCTGTATAGCCGCCTTCAGGGGGTTTCTCTCCAGAAAAAACAAGGTCTGTGCTGATATAGACCAGAGGGAGATTCTCACCAAACAGATCTGCCATGTTCTCTGCCCCCTGGACATTTATCCGGTGAGCCCATTCAGGCCTTTCCTCACATACATCAAGGTCACACACACCAGCGCAGTGTACCACATGGGTGGGATCAAACCTTTCCCTTATCCTCTTAAGTGCATCCCTATCAGTCATACATATTGCTTCTATATTATCTGCTTCAGGATAATCAATCCCGGGAGGCCTTATACCAAAGAGTCTGTCTTGGGGCATGAGTTTACTCAAAAACTTAAAAACAGGCCATCCATGTATTGAGGTAATTCCTGTGACCAGAATCCTCCAATCATTTGGGATGCAAAGATCCCTATCTATTTGTTCAATATCAGACATATGCCTCATTTAGCATTTATCCTTTTCAGATACAACTTCCATTCGCTATCCAGAAAAAAAAAGGGGGCAAATCCGCTTTTGGGCTCTTGCTGATATCATGACTTAATTTTGTAGCAGAATTCATTTCATTGAGATTCTGTTTTCATCATACCACCTATTTCGGCTCATTCTGCCTTTTCCTCTTCTTCAATTTTTTTGCAATCATTAGTAAAAGCGTCCTTTATTTGTTAATCTTGGTTTATGTGAATAAGATTTGGTAGTTTGAAATTACAGTTAACGTGGTTTGATGGGTTTACAAGAATACTTAAAGGTCTGAGATGATGATATTACGAGAAAGAGCTGAGAGGTAACTTGACCACATCAATATTACCCCTATCAATGTATGGGATTAGAGGAAGGCATCAGTATACAATACACCCGTCCAGTTCCAGTGCCCTTTCCCTGTCTGCCAGATCTGACTTTATGGAGGGATTGTCTGGTTTTTTTGCCCTCAAACCTGTTGTAACAAAATTACAGAATTCGTAAAAAAAATGGCCGAGGAGGCAATATACTAACTACCCGGCCAGATGTATCATCTTTTCTGATCCGGAATATCCGGATCAATTCTGAGTCTTACGGTGTAGCCTCGGCAAACTGTCCCGGCATAGCACGCACTCTTAAATAAAAATCCAGAATTCTAATTATTTCTTGCCGCCTTTATCACCTTCTGGAGGAGGTGGAGGTGCTATAGCTGTGATTGCTCCCTTGCCTTTTACACCGGTAAACGTGCCAGCCGCAACTGGGTACTTACAGGTACCTTTCAGTGTTCCGTCTTTCAGAACCTCACCTGAATAAGATATCTCCCCTTCCATTCCTTCAAACGCCCATTCTATCTTATTGCCATTGAGTGTTCCCGTTACAGGAACATCAGTTCCCTGTGATCCGGAATATGAACCTGTAATTTTACCGCCAGCTTCTTTCAATTCAAAGTTGACGTCTCCTCCATTGCCATCTTCAAGGAGCACGGTGATAACCCAGGAGCTATCGATTGCCCCAGCCATAACTGCATTAGCCGAAAAAATCATAAAAAAACCAAGTACCATTGCCAAGACTTTTTTCTGCATAATCATCCCTCCTAATGTAAATTAATATTTACAGACTTCCTTTAAACCAGGGTATACTCCACTGACTTATACCATGGCGCGTCTAATCTTGATTGTCTTGCTAACATCATCAAATAACCTGTCAAGACTTTCTTAGATTCCCCTGTTCCTTATTTTTAATTTTTTATGGAGAAAGATTCTCTACAGTTTGCTGCAGGGTGTTTTAAACACACTTTTTTTGAGAAATAGATTGAATGAGATCTTCCACAATATTGATTGATTTTAATAAAAGATCGCAAAGTATATATGATTTATTTGATTCCTGTCAATTCTTTTACCCATAAGGTACCTCTTTTTCAATTTGCTTCATTAGTTAAAATGCAAAAGTTGCGATCACTGCTGAAGCTGTAAAAAAAGTATCATTTTATAATTTTTTTCATTTCTTCTTTTACCCCTCAAAAACTCAACTATCCATAATTATTCATCTTTTGGTATATTCAAGAACGTTTTAATGCGATTTAATAT
>JAFDJA010000132.1 GCA_019307745.1 Deltaproteobacteria bacterium
ATAGACATGTCAAAATAATGCATAAGGCGGGGTGCTGAAAACTCTAGCCAGGGGTTATTGTCAGAATTGATTGGGCCGTTTCCAAATAACTGGTCAAGGTCTTCATTTACAACAAGATTATAGAATAGACGATGGTCCAGTATGGTTACGTTCCTCGACTGTTTTGCGTAAATAAGATTTTCTTCAGCTGTTTTCAGGTTTAACTCATGGCTTCCTTTGAAACCTACAAAGAGAAAATCCGGGCCAAGACTTATTGGATTCGTGCCCATGAGTATGCTGTTCGGGAATACTTTTGTAAATGTGCGCCCAAGCATTGCGAACGTATCCCAATCCATCTGATAGGCATGGAACATCTGAACAAATATACCTTTTTCATTGAGCCTGTCTTTGACAAGGCTGAAGAATTCTTCTGTAAAGAGAGATGCAAGTCCTGCCATCCAAGGATTGGACGGTTCAGAACTGATGATGTCATACTTCTTATCGGTCAGCTCAAGGTGGGCCCTTCCATCCTGGATGATAAGGTTAGTCCTTGAATCATTTAATACATCATTGTTCCATGAAGTAAACAGTTCACTTGCTTTAACAACCTGCTTATTGATATCAACAATATCCAGTGTTTCAATCGGATAGTAGAGAATCTCTCCGGCTGTTATGCCGCTTGCCAGCCCCACAACGAGAACGTTCCTGGGGTTCGGGTGAAAAATCATTGGAAAGTGGGCAAGTAGTGTTTGGGTATCCATGTCCAGCCTGGAAGATGCATCTGGTTTTCCGCTGTTATAGAGCACAAGGTTCTCATTTCCGAAGATATCGATCTTATGCTTCATTACCGTTGTAAACCCACCAATACCGTCACCAAAATAGAGAAGTTCTCCTGCCTTTTCTTCAGGGAAAAGCGAGTTTCCAGAAAAAAGTGCTCTTAACCACCCTACCTTACTGATTTCGTGTCTCTCAAATCGATGGTATCTTCCTTTTGAAAGAAGCTTGCGATCCCACTGAGGATAGATAAATATAAGCATTAGCCCGATCAACGCAGGGCCAATTATAAAAGTCCATTTTCTTTTTAAACCTCCCTCTTTTGGAAGCATAAATACAAAAAATATGAATGCACTAAAAAGCTGAAGTCCAACCAGTAAGCTAAGTCCGTGTTCTTTGCCTGTTAACGGAACCAAGATAAAACCCGCACAAAAAGAACCAAGTACTGCTCCCAGGGAGTTTATTGCGTATGCAGTACCAATGGATCGACCGGTAACGGACAGGGAACGAGTATAGATTTTTCCTACCAGGGGAAAAGAGGCACCGAGGCAGAATGTCGGGAGGAACATAAAAGAAAAAAGCAGTAATGCCTTTAGAAATGAGAGCAATGCAAAATTGTCTTTGAAAAGGTAGATAAGCTTGGCAAAGAACATCTGACTGTTTCCCATGATCTGGCTGACTAACAGGGCTGATAGGGCTGCTCCTATCTGTGTAATGAGTAGAAGGGACATTGTGTCTCTTGTTCGGTCTCCTAACCAACCCCAAAAAAAACTTCCCAAAGCAAGACCAGTGATAAAAGTCACAAGAACTATAGTAAAAGAATATGTAGTGGGCCCGACTATAAGACCAAGAAGTTTGGTCCAGATTACTTCGTACCCCATTGAGCAGAAACCTGAAACAGCAAATAATATAAGAGCACATATTACAGCTATTTGTGAATATTCCTGTGTCGTTTCTTTTTGATCTTTTTCTCGGGAAAAAACAGCTTTTTCTGTTACAACTTCAGGGAGTTTTTTCCCCTCTGATATTTTTTTGCTTACAAATATACACACTATGCCTATAACAATGTTAATTATAATTGCAAAAAAGAGGGATCCCGATACACCGATCTGTTCTATCAACCAGAAGCCGCATAATAGTGATCCAACCGCAGCTCCGATTGTATTTAATCCGTATAATCGACCCACATGGGTACCGACATTGGAGATGGCTGTAATAAAGAAACGGCTTAGTATGGGCAGTGTAGCACCCATGCACGTGACCGGTATTATAAGAAGGAGAAAACATCCTGCGAATGTAAAGAGGTTGTAACCGAGGAAGTGTTCAAAAAAACGGTTATATACAAATGCATATAATGGTTGGAAAAGGATAAGAAGTAAAGGAAGGATCAAGCTGTAGGCACCAATGGCAAGTTCAAGAATACCGTAAATCCTGATTAGCACTAAGGGATCTTTGATACGGTCTATTGATCTGCCTGCAAGGTAGCTGCCCAGACCGAGTCCACCCATAAATACCGTCAGTACAATGCTTATAGCAAACGGAGCACTGCCAATAATCTTTACAATCATCCTTGTCCAAAGAATTTCATATATTAACCCGGTCAGGCCGGAGATAAAAAAACAGCTAAGGATCAAGATAAAGAGGTTGGAAGCAGTTCTATGAATATTCTTCGAAGGAGTTATATTGACCTTATGTTTTCTTTTTTTAGCCATGGTGGTCTCTAAATTTTCATAGTTGCAACTTAACATCAAGCATTTTTTTAGGGGCTGGCTATGATTATAATGCAATAAGTCATTTCAAAAAATGAAAGCAAGGTTTATTGTGTAAAATTTCTGTAAAGATCCTTATGGAATCTATCCTGGATCTCGAGTGGAGTTGATGTTACAATTATGCATTCAGAAATGGAATTATCAATAATTTGTCAACGTTATAATAAAGAGGAGCGAATGATGAACAGCCAATCAAAAAATGCGGATGTTTCCGTCGTCGAGACTTCATGAGAGTGACCGGCGGAATAGAAGCCATGGTCCTTTTCGTCGATATTCCGGAAAAATTATAATATGGTATTTACAATCCCGACGTACGTGGGATAAACTATTCTGATTGTGCATGGGTTTTTCCTCCATATTGCACTTTAAGATTTTCCCGGAGGAAGAACCTATATTATTTTTCGCCGGGTCGGTAGAACCTATCCGTGTCCACCGACAGAGGCGGGTGTTTAGTAAAAAGTGACCTGTACTTATGAGTGATATTCCAATAGCTATAATTGGTGGAGGTGTGATAGGGTGCGCTGTTGCATGGGAATTATCTTCCAGGCATGAAAATGTATTTCTCTTTGAAAAAAATCCTGGAATCACACAGGGAGAAAATCAGTCCAGCCGAAATTCAGGGGTAATCCATTCCGGACTCTATTATGATCAGGAAACCCGCCCTAAAAAGGCCAGGCTCTGCATTAAGGGAAACCAGCTCCTGTATGATTTCTGCAACAAACATAATGTACCAGCAAAGAGGACTGGCAAACTGATTGTCGCAATTGATAGTGCCCAGGATGAGATACTTGATATCTATCTAAAGAGGGCTCTTCTGAATAATGTTCCAGGAGTGAAAAAGATCCCTGCCCCCCAGGTTTCAAAGCTTGAGCCCAATGTGAGGGCTGTTTCTGCTCTTTTGGTACCTTCAGCAGGGATTGTGGAGCCCACCGAACTTGTCTACAGACTCTATACACTTGCCTCCAATAATGGGGTTGAGTTTATGACAGGTACGGAGATTATAGGGCTTCAAAAGAACGGGGATGAAATCCTGCTGGACATCCTGTATCCTGACGATCAAACAGAACAGGTCAGCAGCTCTTTAGTGATAAATGCATCTGGTGTTGACGCGGACCTGATCGCGCGTATGATAAATCCTGAATCACTTTATGAGCTTGATCCTGTTAGAGGAGACGCATATAAATTTTATATGGATAAACGTCCAAGCCTCGGCCTTTCAGGCATGAATGTCTACCCTACGCCAGAGCTTGTGGTCACACAGGATGGGAGTCATTTTACGGTTGGAGTCCACCTTACTCCAACATTTGAGGATCCTTCTGAAGCTTCATTCCCTGGGTCTACGGTGACTGTAGGACCGAAGCTTGTTCCTATAAAACACAGGCATGACATGGCTGAGACACCCCATATACCATCTGATCTGTTCGCGGAAAAGGCAGGGACATTCTTCCCCGGGCTAAAGTCTGATGATCTTATATGGCATCAGTCCGGAATTCAGGCCAGATTAAAGGATCATCCTGATTTTGAAATCACAAGGGATCCACTAAATCCAGGCGTTATTAATCTGCTGGGGATCGACAGCCCCGGACTGACTTCATGTCTTTCAGTTGCACAATTTGTTGGTGAAATGGTTAAAGAATTTTTTTAACAGGGAGCAGAGAATCCAAAATGGAAAAAGGTTTTGTATATCTTGTTGGTGCAGGTCCCGGTGACCCTGAACTTATAACGGTAAAGGCACTCAATGCACTGACAGAGGCAGAGTGCATTATCTATGATTATCTGGCGAATCCCCATCTTATTGAAGAATTTGACTGTGAAAAAATTTACGTGGGGAAAAGCGGTACCAGTCATACCCTCACACAAGAACAGATTAATCAACTGCTGGTTGATAAGGCCCTGGAAGGCAAAATTGTTGTCAGGCTTAAGGGGGGCGATCCAATGATCTTCGGCCGAGGAGGAGAGGAAGCAGAAGAGCTTGTTAATGCCGGAATACCTTTCAGTGTTGTCCCGGGAATATCATCCTTTTATTCAGCACCTACCTACGCAGGAATACCCCTTACACATAGAGACCATTCAAATGCCCTGGAAGTAATCACAGGGCACCGTCGTTCAGACGCAAAAAATGACGATACTCTAAATTTACCTGTATATGATCCAGACCGGACATATACATTTTTAATGGGCGTAAAAAACCTGGGGCATATCGCATCAACACTGATTAAGGAGAGAAACTTTCCCGGGGACACTCCGGTGGCACTGATATCCTGGGGCACTAGGCCTGATCAACGCGTTGTAACAGGCCTTCTGAAAAACATTGTTGATATTGTAAAAAGTGAAGAGATCAAACCCCCTGCGGTGACGGTTATTGGCAGTGTGGTCTCGCTCAGGGACAGGTTGAGATGGTTTGACAACCAACCCCTATTTGGCAAAAGGATCGTAGTAACCAGGACCAGAGCCCAGGCATCAAGACTCTCAAGGCAGCTTCTCAGGCTTGGTGCTGATGTGATTGAGTTCCCTACTATTGACATAGAGGAGGAAGAAGATTTTACTCCTTTGAAAAATGCGATCAGTAAAATTGATGAATTCAACTGGTTATTTCTCACATCCCAAAATGCGGTCACTATCCTGTTTAAAAAGTTATTCAGCATGGGTTTGGACAGCCGGGTCTTTGGCGGCATCAAAATAGCAGTAATCGGACCTGCTACCGGAGATGAGTTGATAAAGTATGGTATTCGACCGGATCTGGTTCCTGAAGAGTATGTAGCCGAAGGACTTTTAAAGGAGGCGGCTAAACTTAATATCAAGGGGCAGAAAGTGCTCCTTCCCTGCTCTGCTGACGCGCGCGATGTTCTTGCGGACGGCCTTGGCAATATGGGTGCAAATGTGGAGAGGATACATATCTACAAGGCGATTCAGCCGAAAGAAATTTCTTCTGAAGTAATGGATGATGTCAGAAATGCCGATATTATAACATTTGCCAGTTCCTCCACTGTAAAAAATTTCTTTAACCTGGTCCCTGAGATCAAAGGGATGACAGCCTGCATAGGCCCTGTTACCGCGGACACCTTAAGAGAGTTAAATATCACCCCTGATATCATAGCTGAAGAATATACGATTAAAGGCCTGATCAAGGCAATGGTTGAGCATTTCAAACGAATCCAATAGATCACTATTTTAAAGGCACGGATATAATTATATTACAGATCCAAATAGTTAAGACCTGCCATAACAGGATGTTTTTTTAAGGATATACAGAAAATGAACAGAAAAAAATCCATTGAACTTTTTAATAAGGCAATACAAATTTTACCTGGCGGGGTTAATTCCCCTGTCCGGGCATTCCGTTCCGTGGGAGGCACTCCTATATTTATGCAAAAGGGTAAAGGTGCCAAGGTTATAGATGTGGATGGAAACGAATATATTGACTATTGCATGTCCTGGGGGCCACTGATCCTTGGACATGCGGATGATGATGTTGTACGTTCTATTCAGGATGCTGCAGAGCATGGTACAAGCTTTGGCACACCCCATCCTTATGAGATAAAACTTGCCAACATGGTTTCGGATGCTTTTCCAGCAATCGAGAAAGTCCGTTTTGTGAACTCTGGGACCGAGTCAACCATGAGCGCTATCCGACTGGCCCGAGGATATACAGGAAAAGACAAGGTAATCAAATTTGATGGGTGTTATCACGGTCATGCAGACTTTCTCCTTGTGGCGGCAGGCTCTGGTCTGGCGACCTTCGGAACTCCAGATTCAGCAGGAGTTACCTCTGGAAATGCAAAAGATACTCTTGTGCTTCCATATAACGACCTGAAAGGGCTTGAAGGTTGCCTGAAAAAAGAGGGAGATGAAGTCGCTGCCATAATTATGGAGCCTGTACCATGTAACAACGGGCTTATACTTCCCGAGAAAGGTTACCTACAGGGTGTCAGGGAACTCTGTGACCACCATGGTATTGTTCTGATCTTTGACGAGGTAATAAACGGTTTTCGTCTGGCCCCGGGAGGTGCACAGGAGTACTATGGAGTAAAAGCTGACCTTACGACTTTGGGCAAGATTATCGGCGGGGGACTGCCCGTTGGTGCCTATGGGGGACGCATTGATATAATGGACAGAATATCTCCTGACGGACCAGTATATCAGGCGGGGACACTTTCCGGGAATCCCATTGCAATGGCCGCAGGTATTGCTACATTAAAAAAACTGGCTGACAGGAAAATCTACAAGGCCCTGAAGGAAAAGGCCAAACTTTTTCGAGATGAATTGGAGCCGGCTCTGAAAAGACATAAAGAGAGAGTACTCTTCTCTCAGTTAGAATCGATATTTACATTTTCTTTCACTAATCAGGAACAGATCTCCTCTGTTGATGATGTGAAAAAATGTGATATGGAACTATTTGCGTCTTTTCACGCAGAGATGTTGTCTCAGGGTGTATACCTGGCTCCTTCGGGTTATGAAGTTGGATTCATATCATCCGCTCATAGAGATAAAGATATTAAGAAGACAGCAGAGGCAGTCACTAAAGCATTAAAAAAAATATTATAGGATGGATCGGTATAATGATTGATATAGGAAAGCTTTTCTGCGGGGGAGTATCAACAGGGGACGGACTCAGGTACGGGACAAAGGCGGGATCGGACGCCCATGGCAATGCCCCCCATACACAGGAAAAATCGGCAAGTGAGCGAAGACCGATTGTTGTCTGGAACACGACCAGGACATGTAACCTGAAATGTGTGCATTGCTACACCGATTCAGACGTCCAAAAATACACTGGCGAACTTTCAACAGAAGAGGGATTCAATCTGATAGATGATCTTGCCTCCTTCAACATCCCTTCACTCCTCTTTTCAGGTGGGGAACCCCTTATCCGAAAGGATATCCTGACTTTGATCGAGCGAGCCGCAAACAGGAATATTCGCCCGGTTATATCCACAAACGGTACCCTTATAGACAGGGAGATGGCCTGGAGCATAAAGAACGCAGGCGTTGTCTATGCAGGCATAAGCCTTGACGGTATGGAAGCCATAAACGATGAATTTCGTGGAGTAAAAGGTGCATTCAGCAGGGCTATGAAAGGTTTTGAAAACTGCATTGCAGTGGGACAACGCGTGGGTCTCAGGCTTACTCTTACCAAAAAAAATTATAATGACCTCCACAGGATATTTGATTTTATTGAAAGAGAAGGAATTCCCAGGGCCTGTTTTTACCACCTTGTCTATTCAGGACGAGGCGGCGATATGTTCAAGGATGACCTGACCCACAAGGAATCCAGGCACGCAATGGATATTATCCTTGAACGGACAGCAAACTTTTTTCAACGCGATGTGGACATTAATATCCTCACGGTTGATAACCACTCTGATGGGGTCTATCTGTATCTAAAAATGAAAGAGCGGGGAGATGAACGGGCAGAGGAAGTACGAAGGCTTCTAACATGGAATGGAGGAGCTGCTAATTCTTCGGGTGTGGGAATCGCCAATATTGATTTTTTTGGAAGTGTCCATCCTGACCAGTTCTGGCAGGATTACAATTTTGGAAATGTGCGAGAACGCAATTTCGGAGATATATGGATGGATGAGAGTGATGGTCTGATGCATGGACTCAAGCATAAGGCAGACCATATCAAAGGCAGGTGCAGAGTGTGCAGATACAGAGATCTATGTACAGGTTCCATGAGGGTAAGGGGATTCAGGACATATGATGATCCCTGGGCGCCTGATCCGCAGTGTTATATATCTGATCAAGAGATAGGCCTGGATGATGAGATGAAAATCGAACTTTCGTCAATGGGAGAAGAATTTCCTATGCCTGAACAGCTTTTAGGAAATATCAAATAATAACCTCAAGATAATCATTGCTGAAATTCCAGATCGGCAGTGGATACCAGACTGGAAAAGGGCAAAAAGAGAAAACCGGAGCTGGAGACCTTTGATGGCGCGGGGAAATAAAAAAATCTGCATCTAATGAAAATGGGGTGCAGAAACCACATAAGCCTGTTAATCTTACTGTCTTGATAATGAGCATGATTATTAAAGCTTAAAAAAGCCGGGCACTAACAAACGCCCGGCTTTTTTGTCCGGATAGCACATGAGATCCTAGTTTCACAATCCGGTTTAAGCCAATTGGTGCCCCTTTAATAGATAGGATAGCAGGGCTTAGAAACCCGCTTACCCACTT
>JAFDJA010000250.1 GCA_019307745.1 Deltaproteobacteria bacterium
TGGAGACCCCCGATCTTTCCGTATGGGAAAAGTATAAGAAACTGCGGGAACATATCTAGGTCCATCCGGAAATGGTCCTTTTCCACAATCATGTAAACAGACAGGTCTTACACTCCGTTGCATACTCCAAATAGTCCGAACAACCCACTTGCCTTTTGACTCAAGCCTAACAGCTCCTTGTCTGGAAAGCTTCATACCCAACATGGATGCACCATGAGCGCATGCTTCCATAGGATCACGGTAACGGGATACTGGGTTCAATCAGAAATGGAACACCTCCGTTGAACGGTCTATATAAATACACGACCTCGTATCGCAATGAAGATTTCCTACTATAATCAATACTATGCCTTCAAAGAAGTATTATCAGACTTTCGTGATCTAGCGGCCGAATGTTGTTTTTTCATATATTTTGTGTTGATTTTAGTCAAGTTCAGGAGTATTCAAAAAGAGGCACCATCTCATAGCGTCATGAATGAATACGGCTTTCCTCCGGGAGGTTCTATTTTGGCCAAGATAATGACCACAAGTGTAAGAAGCTTCATCACCATAGCCATTTTTCTGACAATTATCTGTATGCCTCCGGCCCTTTTGGCTATGGCAGATGATCTTACCATAGTTGCGACCGACGAAGCCTTTCAGGAGGCAAAGGGGTGGATGGATTTTCTAAAGGCAAAGGAGATCCTCATAGTCCATATCACTCCAAATGAGTTTGCAAAGGGCAGTAAAGCGAAGTATATAGTCCTTATGGGTGGGATGGATGAGCCGTATGGTATCAGGGATATTGCACAAAAAGTCCTCTCCAAAGAGGAATTTCAGTCAATATCCAAGAACGCCAATGGAAAGGCTTTTAAAAAATATCTAACGCCAAAGAATGCAAAAGGCCCTCAGTTGTGGGATGCAACAGTCAACTACATCATTTTTGCGGGCACTGACCTGGCAGCTGCCGTAAAGGCGAGGAAAAACAGTAAAGATATGTGGTGGAAGGAGCTCTCTGTCTGGTTTGATATCGATGAATCTCCTGCTATGCATCCCTATTAGGAAACGATTCAAATCAGAATATAACACCATTTCATTAGGGTATAATTGAAAGGGGGTGATATTCGGGGAAATATTGTCTTTCGGTTATTCGGAATATATGACACCTGAAAATCTCAAAAAATAGAAAGGAGGAAAAATGAAAAGATTATTAATCCTGACAGTATTATGTTCGCTTGTCATTTTACCTTCAACGGTTTTTGCTTTCCCCAGCGTTTATCCCACTGGAACGACAATCTACAAGCCTGAAAAATGCTGGAATGGTTATACCATGCTGATGTCATATCCTGGTGCTCTTCTGATCGATATGAATGGTAATGAAGTGAAAAAATGGAATGATGACGGCGCGGGCCCAAACAGGATTCTGCCCGGTGGCTATCTCATGAAGCCTATGAGAGCAGCAGGGAAGGGAAAAGGTGTTAGCAGCTTGGTCCAGATGGATTGGGACGGCAATATCGTCTGGGAGTTCAACAGGTTCGAACAGGTCTCGAGCGGTCCTCCTGGTGGTGGAAAGGGCGGAGGCAAGGGCGGCGCACCTGGCCGTGCAAAAGGCAAGGGCGGTCCTCCCTCAGGGCTTGTATGGACAGCCGGCATACATCATGATTGGCAGAGAGAGGGAAGCCCGGCAGGGTACTACGCCCCGGGCTTGGACCCCCTGGTGGACAGAGGCAAGACCCTGGTCCTCGCCAAGACAACCGTGAGCAACCCAAAAATCAATTCCAATCCCTTAGCGGATGATGTCTTCTATGAGGTGAGCTGGGACGGCAAGATCATCTGGAAGTGGCTGCCTAACGAACACGTGGATGAGATGGGTTTTGATGAGGAAGCGTTTAAGGTGATGCAAAGTAGAAGGGAGCCCAGACTCGACTGGTTTCACGCGAACTGTGTCTCCTGGCTCGGTCCCAACAAATGGTATGATGCCGGAGATGAGCGGTTCCATCCGGACAATATCATCATTGACAGCAGGACATCCAACATCTCATTGACAGCAGGACATCCAACATCCTGGCTATCGTAGACAGGAAGACAGACAAGATCGTCTGGCAGGTGGGTCCACGTTATGATACATCGCCTCAACTGAAAAAACTTGGCTGGATCATTGGCCCTCACAATGTGCATATGATTCCCAAGGGACTTCCCGGTGCAGGGAACATCCTTGTCTTTGACAATGGAGGGGCTTTTGGATATGGCAAGGGAAGCCCGAACAGCCGTTGGTTGGCACACAGGGACTATTCCCGAACAATTGAGTTCGATCCCATTACCCTCGAGATCGTATGGGAGTTTTCAGGACCGGCCCGGGGCATGGAGTATCATGATCGTATCAGGGAGTACAGCCCATATCAAAGCGGGGCACAGCGTCTACCAAACGGTAATACCCTGATCGCTTATAGTACCACAGGGCGCGCCATCGAGGTGACCCGCGACTTGGAAATCGTATGGGAGTATATCACGATTTCAAGATCAAAAATGCAGAGGGGAACTAGTGGCTATGTAACGGCATAGAAAGACCTGTGAGTTTCTTCCATGCTGGTAACACGGGAGTTCGGGGCGGGGGTGATCCCTCGTCCCTTTATTATCGTCCTTACCTAAAAGATCCAGGATTGCTATTATGATCCTATTTTTAAAAAGACAGGGTTATTTTACTCTGTTGTTACCTAGCAATACCATTTATTGTATGTGATGTGTTCATCTTAAAACGAACAGTGGGACCTAATAATTAGATACGAGACTGTCGAAAAAGTCCAAGTGGGGCATTTTCAGTATTTCTCTATATAATAAAACCCGGTACTTAAAGGGAGCAAAAAGCCTCAAAATTGTAGTTCCAGGGGTTTTTCGACAGTCTCTACTGTAACCAATATTAATATATTAATCGTTAGAAGAGCTGTTAGAAAAGGGAAAAATACTATGGATATATTAATGGATGAACACGAATTAAGTTGTAACCGTCGTGATTTTCTGAAAGTTGCGGGACTTGGGGCAGCAGCATTAACTTTTTCCTCTATTGGTATGACCACGAATTCAGGGGCTACATCAATATCAAAAATGAAACATGAAGAGAATACTACGGATGTCCTTGTTATTGGTGGAGGTATGGCAGGAGCATTCGCAGCCATGAAAGCGAAAGAGGCAGGTGTTGAAGTAATTCTTGTTGAAAAAGGTTCTGTCTGTAAGTCTGGGTGCACTCCTTTTGCAAGAGGGTTTAGCTTCTATGATAAAGAAACAAATCCCAGGACCAAGGAACAGATTATGGATGAATGCAGTATTATAGGGGAGTATTTACAGAACAGGACCTATTTAAAACTTGCTCTGGATAAGTCAAAAGAGTTGGCAGATGAGGTCCTTGACTGGGGTATATTCGGAACTCAAAAATTTGGAGAGATTATTGCTGGGAAGGTTGTTGAGAAGGGAGTGAAGGTTATTGAAAGGACCATGATGACTTCACTTATAATGCAAGATGGTCGTGTTGCAGGTGCCATAGGTTTTCCTCTGGATGAAGATGGCAAAGCAATTGTAATAAGCGCAAAGGCAGTAATAATATGTACTGGAGGGAGCAGTTTTAAACCCAACGGTTATCCTATCAGTTCTTTGACAGCAGATGGTGATGCAATGTCTTATAGGGTTGGAGCTGAAATTAGCGGTAAGGAATTTAATGATACCCATTGGACTTTTTTTAATAACCCGGCTTCCAGTTATGATAACTGGAAATCAAATTGGGAACCAGGCCTTAAGAAAGCGCCTCATGCCGGGCCTTTGGGCGGGCTTGATCTTAGATTTTCAATAGCAGCACATACTGGCCAGGCGCCAATACTACAGGCAAATTCACCAAGGCCTACCAAAGGACCTCCCCCACCTTTTCTACGTGGTCGTCCCCCTGGAATGAGGCAAGGGCCTGGTGGAGACCGTCCTAGAGAAGGCCGTCCCCCTGGCGGAGACCGTCCTAAGGGAGGCCGTCCCCCTCGCGGATTTGGTGCACCTGGAATGAGAAGACACGAGCCTGAAAATCCTATTGTTGGAGGTGCTGCGTCAGGAAAATCTGTACATAAGGCAGAAGGACTTTTTCCTCAGGACGATAAATGCTCTTCAAATATTCCAGGTCTTTATGCGGCTGGAGATTCTCTTAGTTCAATGCATAATGGTGCTGACTATTCCAGCGGAGTCTCTTCAATATGTACTTCTGGTGTACAAGGTTCAATTGCCGCAAAGGCCGCTGCAGAGTATGTTTCAAATGTGAACAAAAATGTGATTTCAAAAACAGAACTGGAAAAGCTAAAAGATGAGATGTTTGCCCCAAGGGGTCGGGACAAAGGCTTTAGTCCTGGCTGGGTTACCCAGATTCTTCAAAACACAATGATTCCATACTTTGTGCTGTTTGTGAAAAAGAAAGAAAGGATGGAAGCAGCACTGACAAATGTAGAGTTCATAAGAGATCATTTTGTGCCTATGTTATTTGCAAGAGATACACATGAGTTAAGACTGGCACATGAAACAGAGAATATGGTTCTTAATGCTGAGATGAAATTGAGGACCGGACTATTTAGAACTGAAAGCAGGGGGTCTCACTACAGAGAAGACTATCCTGCAAGAGATGACGCCAATTGGCTGGCTTATGTTAAGTTGAAAAAGAATAATAAGGGGGAAATGGTACTGGAAAAGGTTTCACTTCCAAAAGAATGGGCACCTGATTACAGCATACCCTATGAAGAAAGATATCCATTAAGGTATCCCGGTGAAGCTGAATATTTAAGAAAAAATAGCCGTTTGAAGGCTGGCAAATAAAGCTCCCCGCAGCCCCGCGAGCGGGATCTCCGCTGCTCTCCGACAAGCTGCAGGGTATTCTGGCGAAGCCGAATAAAATAGATTTTTATAAATGGGGGAGGATATTATGGCCATTGAAAATATAGATATGGACCAATGTATTGGCTGCGGAGCATGCATGACCACTTGCCCTATGGATGTGATCAGGATGGATGATAACACTGAGCAACCTGTCATAATGTATCCTGAGGACTGTCAGATATGTCATTTATGTGATCTTTACTGTCCTGTGGGAAATATTATAACCATATCTCCAACCAAATACGTAAGACCAATGGTTGGTTTTGGTTAAGATAAGAATGAACAACCCCGCAGCAGAGCTGCGAGGTATCAGATGTCATGCCGGTCCCGGATCAAGTCCGGGATGACGGATAAGCCTGCCCCGGCAATTTGTAAACCCGGGGGCATCCAGTTTAGATTTCTGGATCCCGACTTTTATCCTCCTTTGGAGGATTAGCCGGGATGACGACTCGCCACAAGAGGGGG
>JAFDJA010000251.1 GCA_019307745.1 Deltaproteobacteria bacterium
TCAATTTTAAATTGTTTAGAATAGGTCTTTCTTTTTGTCATCAGATCACCTCCAAAAGATGGTTTCTTATAACATGCTTTTCAAGGTGTCCACAATCACTATACCAGTTCATATAGCACCCTCATCTATATCACCTGATTTCTCTCCCGTATCTATTGGTATGGAGCTATCTTCATCATTCGATGCCACAATGCCAAAGGTAATTAGTTCAATCTCTTTTTCTGTAGTTTCCAATAGCTTGTGCATAAGATATCTTACTCCGTATTTATTTATATCATAAGGTACGCGATGCAAAGGTCTGAACTGTTTTTCAACTGATTTCCTCTCAGAAGTTGCCTTTTAGGAAAGAACTGTCGTGACTTTTTTATTAAAGGTTTCAGGTGTAAAAGGCTTGACAACATAGTTGGAGACACCGGACTGTACAGCCTGGATAATATTATCCTTCTGCCCCTCGGCAGTTACCATGATAAACGGAGTACCTTTAAGGTTGCTATCCTGCCTGACTGCCTTTAGGAGATCAATCCCAGTCATGTTGGGCATATTCCAGTCAGAAACAATCAGGCCGACCTTATCCTTTTTCAACATCTTAAATGCAAGATCTCCGTCCTCCGCTTCAATGATATCACTGAATCCAAGCTGCTTCAGCGCCCCCTTAATAATTCGCCTCATGGTAGCAAAATCATCCACTACCATAACTCTTATGGATGTATCAATCGCCATAAACCTACTCCTCCTTATTTATCTGTATTCAAAACTGTTATTTTTTTTAACAAAGTCAATCCACTATTTATGGCTAAAGACTTGCCAGCAGATCATCGATGCCAGCTTGATTCAGTCCTTCTCCTTTTCTCTGAGGTCCTTGAAGTTCTGTCATATAGATATCCACATCCTGATTTAACTCTTCATATGTCCTTGTTGGATCCTCTCTGTGCTTTGAAAGCTTTATCCCAAAAGATATAATCAACTCCTCGATTCTGTTTTCCATGGACTTTACCAGCTTGATGATTTTTTGAATTCGTTGTCCTACAAGATCCTGAAAACTGAGGGGTTCCATCATATTCAGAGACTGCGTCTCAATCTTTTTAAGTATCTCAATCTGCTGGTTGATTAGCATTTTGACCTCATCAGAGCCTGCGCTCAATCCATTATTACCTATCCCTTCAACAAAGGAGCATAGGACCTTCTGCTGTCTGTTTGCCACATCAATCTGGGAATCATTAATGTCCATGATCTTCATTGTACTATCTTCAAGTGTCTCATTTATTCCCTCCAGCTGATTGCTTGCCTCAGGGATATCCCTTGAAGCAATCTCAACGATATCCGGCTCTATTTTCGCCTGAAGGTCTTTCCTGAAGTCAATCAGCTCCAACGCCACCTCTTTTATCTTGCCTGAGAATTCCATGGCAAGGAGTTCATAAAACTCACCCTCTTTCATCTTCTTGATTATATCCTTCAGATTCTCAATATCTCCATGCGAAATAGAGCTATATTCTAACTTTTCATTAATATTATCCGAGTCTATACCATCCATTCAAAAATCCTCCAATCAGGTTTAAAATTGCAAATTTATCAAGAAAGATACAATATACTGCATCTTGTAGGTCCTGAGTTAAAATCCAGCAAGATATATACCAATCCAGCTACAAAAAATATTTATTCACTTAATATGGATTCTGAGGTAGCCTCCTACTGCGATTTGAATCTGGGAACACAACCTTAAAGGATGAGTCCAAGTCCCTAGTCTCTATATGGAAACAAATCTCTGCGGCCCTCCTTCAGAAGGAAATTATTTTCCTGCTCTCAGCTAACCTGTCATGACAGTACACATTGTGTTCAAAAAAACCAAGTTACAGGGATTGTAAATAATCCATATAAACTGCCGTCAAAATTCTGTCTCAATGTGCACAATTTCGTCAAAAAAACAGACTTCTACTGGTTGAAAAAGAACGCTCCTGACAGGTAAAATAACATCCTCACCAGCGATTGTCCGAGCCTGAAACCTGTAATCCACAGTCTTTGGCATCAGATTGACCCATCCCTTGATCTCCTTTTTACTCGCCGGAAAAATTTGTTTGACAGCCAACTGATTCAGTATCCTTTTAAGAGATCTTATGCCATCGTCAGTGATTTCAGAGCAGATATATGGTGTAGCGCATGGCATGGAACCTGCGTCAAAGACTATTTTATAGCCATCTGCTTTGCTGTCTCTGGACAAAAATGTACAATTGAATGTCCAAATAAACCTTGAATCCTCATCAATCCGTTTTGATTGCTCTATAAATCTAACCATTGACTCTTTCAAACTTTTATTTGTAAACATCTCTGCTGGTTTATATCTGGAAAAGAAGGGGTACCCAGTGCTATAATAAAAGTCTTCTATGTCCTGTTCCTCTATATCATTGCCGCTTATTCGGTTGTAGATATCAAATACAGCCTCCTGATCCAATTGGATTGGAGATGCCCACAAATCAATCTCCCTTGAAATAAGCACCAGAAATATCAAGGGGAATAATATGACTGCTGGACTCAAGCCCCTTTTTTCCGGCTCCATTACCCCTCCCTGATATCAAGAATATATTCCATTGGATCAACAGGCTGTCCCTCGTTTATAACCGAATAATGAAGATGAATCCCTGTGGACATACCGGTATTACCCATGTGACCAAGAAGATCTCCTCGGCTGACCTCTGCACCATTTGCCGCTGAAATCTTGTGCATATGACCATAGATGGTCTTTATATCCTTAGTATGCTGGACCACAATATAATTTCCTAACCATTGGTCATATCCCCGGTTAATCACTACACCAGCGGCAGGCGAAACAATCTTTACCCACTTTGAACCCAGGATATCAATACCTGCATGAAATTCATCTCTCTTGGTCAATGGATTTTTTCTCCAACCAAATTTAGAGGTGATACGAGGATTCTCCATCTCAACTGGGATAATACTGGGAGTGTATTCCCACATCTTTTCCTTTAAAACTGACAGTTGCTTCAAAATCTTGATCTTGGATTCCAGTGCCTGTAACTTTACTGGCAGTGTG
>JAFDJA010000252.1 GCA_019307745.1 Deltaproteobacteria bacterium
ATATATCTACAGAATGGAGATATATGATTATCGCTAATCCGATGCCCTTCTCCTTTTATCAAATATGATAATATTTCATAATTTGAGTTATCCGATGAATATTTTGTAATCTTTATACTTCTTTTGTCGGATAAAATTTTCTTTGTGACACTCCTTTGATGATTTTTTGTCCATAATTCCATAGCTTTTTCCGCAGAATGAAAGGCTTCACCCCTATGTTGCACACCTCCCTTATACTGTGGATCATTTTCACCATTTATTTGAAGAATAGAAATACGAGGCCTGTTTTTTGGAACAGGAAGTCGTGTACTAAGACTACCAGCCACGGGAGCTATTGCCGCAAAAATATCAGACTCAAGTGCAAGCCTGTGGCAAAAAATACCACCACTAGAAAAGCCAGTTGCATAAACCTTTTTCGTGTCGATACTAAGTTTATTTTCAAGATACCTAAGCGTTTTTTGAACAAATCCAACATCATCAGTATTACTGATGCTATGATTTGGAAAACCATTCCATCCTGTTTGTCCAACTGAATTGCTTATACCCTGTGGGGTTACAGTAATAATTTCATATGAGTTCACAAATGGCTTTAAAAACCTATTAGAATACACGTCCATTTTCCCACTTGATCCATGAAAACCAAAAATAACCGGGTATTTAATATCTGGAGAATAATTATTGGGAAGTTCAACAAGCATTTCTCTAACATATCCATCATGATATAATTTTATGTAATTAACACCAGGTTGAAATGATGGATTTTGAAGATGAATTTCTTTGTTTTTTTCTGCTGCTATCGAGACCATCGATGGTCTAATCACATTAAAAGAATCACCTGCAGGGGGTTTCCAGTCCACCATTTGTACTCCATTTTTTCCTTCTGAAATTTTTATAAGAAGTGGCACTTTTTCAGCTCTAGATGTATAAAATTCGAGAAAATAATATTCTCCTTGCAGATTTAATATATTAGGTTATTTTCCAAAACATTCTTTCATTCTGTTGAATTGCTTCGCTAAAGAGTCCCTCTCAACCTTGGATCAAGGGCATCCCTCAATCCGTCACCTACCATATTAAAAGCAAAAACAGTCAGCATTATCGAAATACCAGGGAAAAAGGACAGTAATGGTTCCGTAAACAGGTAATTGTAACCGTCATTAACCATGGCACCCCAGGCTGCTCCAGGAGGTTCAATGCCGACTCCGAGAAAACTGAGACCTGCTTCAGCAAGAATCGCGCGCCCGATCATCATAGTCATCATTACTATCAGCGGCGGAAAGCAGTTGGGTGCGATATGCCCGAACATAATCCGCAAATTGCCGGCGCCCATGGCGCGGGATGCTGTGACATAGTCAATTTCCTTCACTGAAAGGGCCTGACCGCACATCATCCTTGCATAAGGCGGAATCATGCCAAAACCAAGAGCTATTATTATATTTCTCATCCCCCCTCCCAGAAGTGCTGCAATAGTAAGGGTTAACAGGATAGGAGGAACCGCCATTTTTGTATCTATTAAACGCATGATAATAGTATAGACTTTCCCGCCAAAAAAGGCGGCAATCAATCCCAAGGACATGCCAACCGAGGAAGAAAACGCTATAACCAATACCCCTATTATCATTGAGGTGCGACAACCGTATATGATCCGGCTCAGGACATCCCTTCCAAGATAGTCCGTTCCCATGGGATGTGCCAGGCTGGGTTTGATAAATTTATCCACCAGGTTTGTCTCATACGGATCATAGGGTGAGATCCAGTTTGCAAAAACCGCAGTAAAAATTGCAACCAGGATAACTATAAAACCGAACAATACAAGACCACGGCCCAGAAACACCCTTCTAAAACGTTTAAAAGAGCTCACTTTAGGTGCTATTTCATCAAATTCCCTTTCTTTGATAACTCCTTCTGACATTGTTTACTCCTTTATGAATAACGTATTCTGGGGTCTAGATATCCGTAGGATATGTCAACTATAAGGTTCAGTAAGACGGTGGTTGTGGCGATCAGGAGGACAACCCCCTGTACAATCGCGTAATCCTGGTTCTGGAGCCCTTCCACAGCCAGCCTGCCCATGCCGGGGATATTGAATACACTCTCAATAAGCACGGAACCCCCTAAGATACCACGGATCTGCAAGCCTGCCAGGGTAACAACAGGGATGATGCCGTTTCTTATGGCATGTTTCATTATGACTCCCATCTCAGTAAGACCTTTTGCCCAGGCAGTCCGGATATAATCCTGACGGATTACTTCCAGCATAGCGGACCTGGTCTGACGGGCGAGACCGGACATGGGGAACAAGGCCAGGCAGAAGACCGGCATAATCATCTGACGTACAGCCATCAAAGGTTCGGAAAAGATCGAGGTGTATCCCATGACCGGAAGCCAGCCAAGTGTTATACCAAATAACCATATTAGAAGGATCCCGATCCAGAATATCGGGGCTGTAATTCCTACATTAGCTGAAGTAGTCACTATGGTATCTGCCCAACTGCCTCTTCTGACAGCAGCTATTATCCCGAAGGGTACCCCTATAAACACGGCTATGATCCAGGCTACAACTCCCAGAAAAAAAGTCTTGGGCAGCGCGTTGCCCATCTCTTCAGAGACTGCCACATTAAGGAATATTGAGTCACCAAGGTCACCCCGGACCACCCCGCCTATCCAGTCGGCATACTGGATGTACATGGGCCTATCCAGCCCGAACTCATGCCTGAGAGCGTCAAGTTCCTCCTTGGTTGTGACCTCGTTAAACTCGTCCATACTTACATAGAGAAGTACTGGATCACCCGGCAGCAGGCGTATCATCAGGAATACCAGAATACTAGCCAGTATAACGACAACACCTGCCTGAACAAATCTGCGAATAATATAAGCTGTCAAGAATATTCCTCCCTTTTTTAGATTTACGATGAGGTTTTCTTCAATCCATTGATCCCAGTATTATAATTTAAGACTTTCTTCTGAATGATTTGGGTGAGGTGAGGTAATAAGAACTTGCTTTAAATATTTCTTGATTTTTAACGTTTGATGTCATACATT
>JAFDJA010000253.1 GCA_019307745.1 Deltaproteobacteria bacterium
TATTTAATGCGCAGCTTTGTTGAACAGACCCTGTTGTCTTACCTGCTAGCAGGCGGGCTGTTACTACTGGGTATTTTTCAATTCTGGGTTGCTGTACAGCTAAGAAATTTAAGTCCATCGGCAAAAATTCCCGCCGTCTTTTTATCCAGTATTGGTTTAATTGGATTTCCTGTGGGAACCATTATCAATGCTTATATTCTGTACGTTTTATTATGTAAAAAAGGCCGCTATGTTCTATCACCTGAGTACCAGGAGATTGTCAGGGCAACACCAGATATCAGGTACCACACATCGATCATTATCTGGATTGTTCTTGCTATTTTTATACTGATGATAGCAGCCGCTATCATCATACCGATGCTGTATTAATACTGGTTTCCCAGACATGAAGAATAGCGAGATTCATCATGCAAATGTATTAATAACTTCCAGCTGATTTATATATCGATGTTGACCGCAGACAGGGCATTACTTTCAATAAATTCCCGTCGGGGTTCCACCTGGTCACCCATCAAGGTAGTAAATATTTCATCAGCGGCGATCGCATCCTCAACCCTTACCTGTAACAGGTATGGTTTGCCCTTTACGAGCCTGGTCCAGTATCCATCGCATAACTTCGTCGAATGAACCCACCGGATGAGATTGCTCACCTCGTTGTATACTTGCCTCTTCACCCAGTAAACCCCGCAGGTTCTCACCTAATTGACGGATTTCATGATAGTCAGAGGTTTTAAAAAACTCCTGGCTGATGGTTTTGCTCGTCGTCACCCCGTGACGGGTAATTTGTAAATGTATCTTATATACATCATCTTTATTATCATCAAACAGATAGCCATAACGATCTCTGCTTTTTTCATTCAGTGTTTCAATGAACCCTTTCAACCATTGCTGTACATCATCATCCTCATGCAGGGGATTATGTATCATTTCCGAGAGAACCTCGGTCGGAAAACGATTTTGCAGGCGCTCTATTATCGACATGACATTTATATACTGGGCCGCCAGATTTTCCAGTGCCACACCACTGATGTCTCCATCTTCTGTACCGGTATGAAGCGTGCTGTTTTCCAGTGCTATTTGTAGTAAATAACTATTTAATTCATCATCATCTTTTACATAGTGTTCCTGCTTACCTTTTTTGACTTTGTATAATGGCGGTTGTGCCACATAGACATAGCCCTTTTCGATCAACTCTGGCATTTGCCGGTAAAAGAAAGTCAGTAATAATGTACGGATATGGGAACCATCAACATCGGCGTCCGTCATGATAATCAAACGGTGGTAGCGCAATTTTTCGATATTGAACTCATCCTTACCGATACTCGTACCCATTGCTGTAATCAGTGTCCCCACTTCCACAGATGACAACATCTTGTCAAACCGCGCCTTTTCTACATTCAGGATCTTGCCCTTAAGCGGCAGAATCGCCTGATATTTACGGTTACGTCCCTGCTTGGCCGAGCCACCAGCTGAGTCACCTTCCACTATAAATAGTTCACATTGAGTCGGATCTTTTTCCTGGCAATCAGCCAGTTTTCCCGGTAATCCAGCAATATCCAGTATGCCTTTACGACGCGTCATTTCACGAGCTTTTCTGGCCGCATCGCGCGCCCTTGCTGCATCAACAATCTTGCCGGTAATTGCCCTGGCCTCAGCGGGGCTTTCCAGTAGAAAGTCACTTAGCTTTTCAGCAAAGGCTGATTCAACAGCACCTTTAACTTCAGAGGAAACCAGTTTGTCTTTTGTCTGTGAGGAAAACTTGGGATCTGGAACTTTCACGGACAATACCGCCGTCAGACCTTCACGTGCATCGTCACCTATTACAGCCGTCTTATCCTTCCTGGCTGTACTATTATTTTCCATATAATTATTAAGGGTACGGGTGAGGGCGGCCCTGAATCCCGCCAGGTGAGTGCCTCCATCGCGCTGTGGAATGTTATTGGTAAAACAGAATATATTCTCCTGATAAGAGTCATTCCATTGCAACGCCACTTCCACCCCGATACCATTTTTTTCGGTTGTGATATCTACTACGGTCGGATGCAGCGGGGTCTTATTTCGATTCAGATGTTCAACAAAGGCCTTAATACCCCCCTTGTATTCGAATACATCCTCCTTGTCACTGCGCTCGTCAGTCAGTTTAATACGCACACCAGAGTTCAGAAAAGATAATTCTCGCAGGCGTTTGGCCAAAATATCATAGTGATAATGCGTATCCGCAAATATTTCAGTGCTCGGTTTAAAGCGAATTTCTGTCCCTGTGCTTTTAGTATCACCAACGGCTCCTAACGGGGCCTGTGGTTCACCCAGCATATAGTCCTGCTGATGGATCTTGCCATGACGACGAACCGTCAGTCGTAATGTCTCCGACAGGGCGTTGACTACAGAAACACCCACACCATGCAGACCGCCAGAAACCTTGTAGGAATTATCATCAAACTTACCACCTGCGTGTAATACCGTGAGGATTACTTCGGCAGCAGAGCGACCTTCTTCTTCATGAATATCAACCGGAATACCACGGCCATCATCAGTAACAGTAATAGATTCGTCACTATGGATAACAACATTAATTTCCGTGCAGTGCCCCGCAAGCGCCTCATCAATTGAATTATCCACCACCTCAAAAACCAGGTGATGTAAGCCCGTCCCGTCATCGGTATCACCGATATACATACCAGGCCTTTTCCTAACTGCTTCAAGGCCTTTGAGAACCTTAATATTCGAGGAATCGTAATTATCCATACACCATTAAACCAGACGTCAATAAAACCGCTATTGTACCACTTCTTTGACATGCCCCTGTTTCACGTGAAACAGTTTTTTTGCCCTACCTTCGGCGGTTTCAAGCTGCCTCAGATCAATACATGAAAGAACCACCTGTGAAGGAAGTTTAGTAAGTAATCCCAGGACAATTTCCTGATGCTCCATATCAAGTTCACTCGGGAGATCATCTATTAGCAAAAGGGCAGTGCGATGCCCTCTGTGTTGCTGTAACTGTACCTGAGCGAGATACAGGGCAAAGGTAATTAATTTCTTCTGACCACGTGAAACCACATCTTTTGCCAATTTATTATTAAATCGTATCGATAACTCAGCCCTCTGTGGGCCGTAGTAGGTGAAGTGCCGATCACAATCTCGTTGATAGTTATCCTTCAGTATGGTTTCCAGGTCACCATTAATGTCCCAACCCCTCTGGTAGGAAATACTGACTTCTTCACCAGGTAAAAATTGGTCTGTCAGTATTTGAAGAGCAATACACAGTTCGTCGACATAATCAGCTCGGTATTGATCTACCAGCTGCGAAAGTTGTACATATTCATGACTCCAGGCGGAAAGGGTGCGTGCATCTGTACCGGTAGTTAACATGGCATTTCGTTGCGCGAGACTACGCTGG
>JAFDJA010000133.1 GCA_019307745.1 Deltaproteobacteria bacterium
ACCAGTCGAATATCCCGGCTTCAAAGTCGGGCACCCTGTTCTCTAGACATGCAGCACGTCTAGTTGCCTTTTCCATTGACACACAACTCTACTTTCACTATATTCCTTTCAGATGATTTTTCCACTCAACCATTCTCTATTCAACTATTTGACTATCTTTAAAGTCAACCGAAGTTCATCATAAGGAGTAGGCATGCTAATCAGAGATCTTTTTAAGGAACAGTTGTCCAAAACACCCGATGAAACGGTGTTGGTCTTTAAAGAGAGAGAGATTACATTGAAAGAGATGGATTCCTTGAGCAATCAATTTGCCCAGGGATTGCTGGAGTTGGGAATAAAAAAAGGGGATCGAGTTGCCGCTATACTCACCAACTCCCTTGAATTTATTGTCACGTATCTTGCACTACTAAAAAACGGTGGCGTATTCGTTCCTTTGAACTTCCAGTTGACCGGCTCCCATATTGAATACACTTTAAATCACTCCGAATCAAAGATTCTGGTTTGTCATGATGAATTTGTCCCTACTATTAAGGGTATATTTCCTCAATTAAGATCCATTGAATATGTCATTACGGCGGGCGAGAAAGATTCCCAGGATGGGATGCTTTCATTTAGGGAAGTGCTATCAAAAGGGAAGGATATGGAGCCATCAATTCATCTTGATGATGATGATATCGCTGTCTTCCTTTACACTGCCGGTACCACAGGAGATCCCAAGGGAGTCGTCCATACCCATTTCAACTGCAGTTTTGTATCTCAACACTGGATCGGAGCCTTTCATATGGAGGCTGGGAAATCCTTATTGTTGGTGCTGCCCCTTTTTCATTGCTTTGCACTTCACTGTGTAGCCCTCCCTGCATTGATTTCAGGTACCCCCCTCATCATGGCCGATCAGTACCACACCCAATGGGTCTTAGAGGCAATAGAGAAATATAGAATAACCACCCTTGCTCTGGTTCCAGCCATGGGCACCATGGTCATCAATCATGAGGATTTTTCCCGATACGATCTTTCAAGCTTGGAGATGGCGTTAATGGGGGGTGCCATTGTCCCCTTTGAATTACTCAAACAATGGCGAGACACATTTCCAGACTTGGAACTTGTGAATGGGTATGGGCAGACTGAAAGCTGCCCAATGTGCACGGGACTGTGGGATGTGGATATCCTGGAGAAACCCCGTTCTGTTGGAAAGCCGTGGGGCGTTGTAGAGTTGGAGATCCGGGATGATGAGGGTAAGGTGCTTCCCCCACTGGAGACAGGTGAGATCATTTATAAAGTAGCTTCGGTCATGAAGGAGTATTACAGGGAACCGGAACTCACGGCTCAAACAATAAAGGATGGATGGCTTTACAGCGGAGATTTGGGATTTGTGGATAACGATGGATATGTGTATGTTGTGGATCGGAAAAAGGATATCATCATCAGAGGAGGGGAGAATATCTCCTCCATGGAGATTGAGGAGGTATTGCATGAACATCCGGCTGTTCTTGAAGCCAGTGCCATAGGGGCTCCTCATAATGTTCTGGGAGAGACGGTGATGGCACTGGTGGTAAAGAAACAGGGGCATGATCTATCTGAGGAAGATTTGATCGAGTTTTGTAAGGAACGTCTGGAATCTTATAAAGTTCCCTCACGTGTCGAGTTCATGAACGAACTGCCCCGCAACCCCGTGGGAAAGGTCCTAAAAAGAGAGTTGAAGAAAAGATACTTTGAATAGGTCGAACCCCAATTGAGCGAAAAATGCTCAATTGGCAGTTATTCGTTATCCGTTAATGGTTATTGGTAGTGATGTAAACTATTATTCCATATCTTTTACCCTAATAGAGTTTTGACTCCATTAGGTTTGATATTGAAACGATTTACATCAAAAAACTTTACGGTTTTGCGGTGATCAATAATAAAAACCAATAGTAATACACAACTTAACAATTACAAATTTTTAACAAGAGTAAATAAAATACAAGGAGGTGTTATTATGAGTGACAAGTTTGAATTAAATTATCCTAAAAAAGTAAATGTAGGGGATGTATCCATGCGAGAGGGACTTCAACATGAAGAACATTTCATCCCCATTGAAGCCAAGCTTTACTATGTGGAAGAATCCATACTGGCAGGCTTTAAAAGATTAGAGATTACCAATTTTGGAAATCCATACTTTCTGCCGCAATTCAAGGATGCTGAAGAGCTCTTTAAGCGTGTACGTGGCAGCAGGCGTTTATCTCGTGCCGGAGTCAATTTTGATGATATCGAATTGACTGCCGTTACCATTCGTGAACCTTCAATAGATAAAGCCGTAGCAGCCAAAAAGGAGGGATGGGGACCGGATCGTGTTGGCATGATGGTTTCAACAGACGAAGAGCATCATTTTGCCAATTCAGGAACGACTTTGCCTGAGTATTGGGAGGAAGCGGAAAGATGCATCCAGAAATGTCACGATGCTAACATAAAATTTATAGGATGTGCCAGCACGATCTGGGGAAGTCCTATCTCAGGCCCCACGAAATTTGAGGATGCTGTCGAGTTTACCAAAAGGTGGCTTAGTATAAAAGCCGATGAGGTCTCATATGCCGACCATGACGGCTCTGCACCACCAGATCAGGCGTACCGCTTCTTAGCCATGGTTGTTGATGAAATTCCCAATCCTGATGTTCATCTGGCACATTTCCATGCATCAAGAGGATGGGGATTGGCCAATATCCTTGCTGCCTTACAGGCCGGCATTGTGAACCATGAAGGCGTGTATGGGGGGATCGGGGGACAGCCCTCAAACTTCCTGGATCGTATACCAGTCCCGGGAACCGGCGAATACTATTACCTGGATCCCAATGTTGTGGGCCTGGTTAGTCTTGAGGATATGCTCGTGATGATGGATGAAATGGGGATTGAAACGGGAATAGATATCGACAGGGTGCTGGCTAATGGCAAGAAGTGGGAGAAGACCATTGGTCGTCGTCTGAGATCTGAATCCATTCTTAATGGTAGGATCCCGAAAGAACCCCGTGAGGAGTTTAAGCGAAAAGGTTTAAAGGAGAGAAAGGCGAAACGCAATGAAGAGCCCGATCAGCTGTTTCCGTCAAATTGGCCCGAGACCGTGGAACTTCCGGCAGAGATAACAGGGAAAAAATAGCCGGATAAACCTGGAGCACGAGATTCTAATCGTTCAAACCCAACGCGCCCATAGCTCAGCTGGATAGAGTGACGGACTACGAATCCGTAGGTCGGGTGTTCGAATCACCCTGGGCGCACCAGTTAAATCAAGGGGTTACAGCATTTCTACTGTAACCCCTTTTTCATCTTTCCAGACTTATTTAGATATGCCAATTTCTGTATTTTCAGGTGGTCATAATTCTTGATTTTAAACTTAAGCACAGGCTTTTAGGACAACAGTCCGCCAGTCTATACAAATGCGAAAATATGCATCCATACTGAATTTTATAAAGATACCTATCCCCATTTCACATCTCTATTTCAGGAATCTGGTCGAATGATATTTTTACATTACTGTCTTTATAGAATCCATCCTTCTCTAAACAGTTAAGTATCGCTGTTGACTTTTTGTCGCATCTTTTTATTAATTCCTTAAACCTTCCCGCAGGGCGGGATGGTCCCAGCTTTGCTATGCGGGTAAGTGAGAGCATATTTTTCACCGCCCGCTTCGCCAGACACAGAGTTCGCAGAGGAAATATGTTTTCTTTTCTGCTGACCCCGGAGGAATAGGCTCCGCATTCCACAGGGCGGAGGAGGGCAGAAAAGAAAAAAAGTAAACTCTGCGTTCTTCGCGTCTCCGCGGTGAAATATAAATAATTAAAGACCCTTTCAGGGTCAAATTTCAAGCCACCCTTTTAGGGGTGGTAGTTGACTTATAGCGCGCTAAATTATGGGCTTCATCATGTGGTACCATACACTGGGAATGTGAAGGCGGATCTTTGCGGCAATGGTTCCTTGCAGTTCTCCAGTCTGTTCCAGCCTGGCCTTAGGCCAGCCGATACTCACTCGCCTTTGATCTTAGAAGGTCCATTTTGCGACTGAAAGTGTGGTTCTAAGCCCAATTTCAGAGCCGATTTCTTGGAATTGTCACAAGATTTCAAATATTTGGCTTGGGCGACCCGAGTCCATGCGAGGAAAAAACTCCTAAATTCAATTGGCTCTTGTCTTCAGTTAAAGTAAACAATGAATTTCGAGCCCTTCGGCGATTTTTTTCAACCTGTTGTCCAGGGTTGCGAAGGGCAGTCCATTTCTTAGTGCAAGCTCTAGATAGGCAGCATCGTAGGTGCTTATATGGTGAACCCTTCCAAGATTAATAATGCTTTGTACAATCAAGGGCGTCATTTCCGGATCAATAGTTATTGGTAAAGCCCACAAACGAGTTAAAAACTGGGTGGCATCTCTTTGGTTTATTCGATCTCTCCGCTCGCCGACTAACAGCACATTTGTTACTTCGAATAGCCAAATGGATGGGGTATGGGCACGCCGGTCACTCGCCAGTGAATCCAACAAATCCTCTGTTTCACGGGTTGCTTCATCTGCAAAACACCAGGCCATAGTAGCTGAGCAGTCCAACACAAACTCCTCCATCAGGCTCTTCTCCCTTCATCGATCATATCCCGGATTTTCAGACCGTCTAAACGGTTGCGACTCTGAATCTCCCTGATTTCCTTGATGGCGAGACGAATTTGGCTTTGATCGGGTTTGGAAGCAGGCAAGAGTTTAGCTACAGGCTCGCCCCGATTGGTAATGAGGAATTCCTGTCCCTTTCGCACCTTTGCAAGCAATTCCGATAACCGGGTTTTGGCTTCATGTGTTCCTATACGTTCCATAAAAAACCTCCTTTGGATGGCTTTAGTGAGTTAGTTTATAAGCTAGTTTATTTCAAATGCTAAATCATTGCAAGGGCAAAAGTCAATTCGGCAATTAAGGGAAAGAAGTGCTAAGTGGAATAGGGCAGGTTACATCCAAAATTTTCTTTAAAGTAATTTGCAAAGACGCTTCCATACAAAAATCCTGAAGGTGTTGAGTTTGTGATTGATGGCCTGCGTAAGTCGGGGTTGAAGTGAGGGGAGCCTACATCCCATTTTACTTTTAGAAACTGGCAATACTTCTTGGGTCAAAGACAATTGATGTAATCATAAGCCCATGATTTTACGGAAAAAAGGTATGACTATCCTTGTATCAAGTGATGACAAGCCCTTTCTAAAACATGAATTTTATTGTATGGTAAGTAAAAAATTATGTAAATATTCAGCCACCAAGACACAAAGGCACAAAAAAAAGATAGAGATGAATTCAAAAATGGATAAGCTTCATGGTTTTCTCATTAGTTTAGATATGCCGTTCATCAAAACGTATATCAATCGATTAATTGGTCAATCTTAGTGTCTTAGGGCCTTAGTGGCAAGATACCTGAGTTACAAAATTATAAGAGGTGAGTGATATGAAATCCGTTCGAAGCTTTATTAAAATTGTGGAAATAATTTAAACCAGTGTGAAATAGGATGTTAAAATTGATAAGGGTTATTCTGAATTTTGAATAGGAAGCCATGGAAACGATAAATTCGCAAAAATTGTCAGAAAAAGATGAAGATGTTTTACATATCCACGTTTTTTCCCATACCCATTGGGATTTTGAATGGTATGAAGTTCAAGAAGGATATAAATTGCAATTGGTTCGCCTAATCGAGCATCTTCTGGATACGCTGGAAAAAGATCCGAAATTCAAGTTTCATATGGATGGCCAGGTCATGCCCATCATAGATTATCTGGAGATTTTAGAGGAACGAGACACCCTCGATAATAAAAATAGTGTGAGGGAGGCGGAACGGAAGATTAGCAGATTTGTCAAAAGAGGACAATTACACATTGGCCCCTGTTGGACTACACCTGAAACCTCTCTTATCAGTTGTGAGTCCCTTATCAGGAATATAAACAGAGGAATCAGGTTTTCAAAAAAATTTGGAGTGGTCAGTAACATCTTCTACAATGCCGACGCATTTCAGTACCATTCCCAGGTTCCCCAGATAATCGAAGGGACGGGTTTAAAATCAGCTTATACGTGGCGCGCATACAAACAAGGAAAAGTTTTAAAGGATCTGTCCCTATGGAAAGGAGCAGATAAAACCATTGTTATAAAATATCATCCTCCAAGAAGTTATGCCCAGACATGGCATTTACCTGAAGATCCACAGGACGCCATGAATGTTATCAAGCGGGAAGCAGAACTGTTAAAATATTTTTCCGTTACAAGACATGTTCTGATTACCCAGGGAAACGACCAGTTTGAAGCCCAGTCCGACGTCAATGAAACGATTAACCTAGTCAATGAAGTGATTGGGAAAAAATTCAAGGTAAACCAGGTTACCCTCAATGAGTTTCTTGAAATAGTTAAAAAAGAGATGCCAAAACTAGACATCCTTCATGGTGAACTGACGGGGAATAAATGGGCTTGCACCATGAGCGGACAACTTTCTGCCAGGATATATCTGAAGCAGAAAAACAAAGAAGCGGAGATTGCCATAGAAAAATGGGCGGAGCCGTTTGCTACGTTTTCGTGGTTGCTGGGTCATGGATATCCGGCAGGGTTAATGGAAAGGGCGTGGGAATATTTAATGAGGCAGCATTTCCATCATTGCAATGCATGTGCCGTTGATGAGGTTCATCGTGAGGGGGAGGTCAGATACAAAAATGCCATTGAGTTGGCGAGTGATATCGCGGACGAAGGATTGAGGAATATTGCATCAAAAATAGATACTGAAGGTCTTATCAACAAGAGAGATAGCGCCCTGGTGATTTTTAACCCTTCCGATGTTGAACGGACGGAAGTAGTTCGCGTCGAAATGAATATCAGAAAACCAATTAAACCGGATGCCGACTGGCAGGTGAATGAAAATAATGACAGATTAGGAACGAAAATAGCATCAGATCCAGTCCTTAAGGATGAACGAGGGCAAAGTATCCCTTACCAGGTGTTAAACAAGAAAGAAGATACCCATGAAATTGCTTTTTGGGCCCACGAAATACCACCTTTCGGATACAAGACATATGGATTGGAATCCTCCGGTGATCAGGCACCGTCTGAAACCGGCAATATCGCCCATGGAGAGGAATATGTACTTGAAAACGAGATGCTTAAAATTTATATCAATGAAAATGCCTCATTCACTATCCATGATAAAAGGAACGGAGCAGTATTCAAAAATCAAAACATCCTTGAAGATTCGGCGGACCACGGAGACACCTATAATTACGATCCCCTTAAGGGAGATAAACTGATTACTACAAAGGGAGCGAAAGGAAAGATAACCCTCAAACATAACGGACCGTTCTTAGCCACTTATGAAATAAAAACCGAACTGGCTTTGCCCCAATGTCTGGCTGATGACAGAAAGGCAAGGAGTAAGAGATTAATCAGGCTTCCTATATTTGTCCATATCACTTTAAAAAAAGATTGCCCCCTGGTTTACATCACCAACAGAATAGACAATCAAATTAAAGACCATCGATTGCGAGCCATTTTTACCGGGGTAAAGAGCGATTCTGTTTATGTACAAACACAAGGAGATGTAGTTAAAAGACGTATAAATGAATACAAGGCTTATCCCCAAAGCAAAAAGAGGAATATAGCACATCATACAAGTATCGGAGAATTGCCGAAAGAGACAGGTCCGTCACAAACGCATTTCCAGCGCAATTTTGTTGGAGTAAACAATGGGGAAAGGGGTCTAATTATTTTTAATAAGGGACTGCCGGAATATGAAGCAAAAACCGACGGGACCATTGCCCTAACATTGATGCGCTGTGTAGGTTGGCTCTCCCAAGACGATCTTAACACTCGGGAAAAATTAGCGGGTCCTAACATATTGGTGCCTGAAGCTCAATGCATCGGGATGCACACTTTCGAATACGCAATTCTTCCTCAACCGGAGACATGGAATGCGACACCCATATATCGTGAGGAAAATAAGTATAGCATTCCGTTAAAGTGTTTGGAAATACCCCGGCAAAAACGAAAACTTCCACCGAAACTCAGTTTTTTACGAATAAAACCCGATGCACTGATGGTCAGTGCCGTCAAAAAAGCTTACAGCGATAATAACATCATCATACGGCTCTTTAACCCTACGAAAAAATCATTGAAAGGGGCCTTGGGGATTTTTCATGGAATAAACAAAGCATGGCTAACTGATTTAAACGAAGAAAAAAAGGAGAAAATACCGGTGCAAAGTGACAAAAGTATTTTACTTGAAGTTGGATCCAAAAAGATTATGACCATAAGTATAACGCCTAATAATATGGATAAGAGGGAAAATGATTTTTAAAAAGCAAAACATTGTCATACCGTCCGTGGACTTGGGTGGTACCAAAATAGGGTTTGCTTTCGTTGGTATAGATGAAGAAAGAGAAGTTACCTTGGAATATCCTCCCACAGAAGTCGTAAAAGTGAAGGGGAAGACAGACGCCGACAGGACCCTGAAACTTATAGCGGGATTGATCAAAAAAAGAACACACCAAGTAGAAAAGATGGGATGGACTGTGCTTAAATTGGCGGGAATTGGCGCACCAGGACTCTATTTAGAAGACAACCGTGTTGAT
>JAFDJA010000254.1 GCA_019307745.1 Deltaproteobacteria bacterium
AGACTTGCCACTGTACATAACAACACTACTTGCCATAACCTTGAATTTGATAATAACTGTTTTGGGTTACGATTACAAACACTAATCATAACCCCAGAGCCAAGAGTGTGGGTTATGACTTATAGCGAGACTGTCGAAAAAGGTAGAATCAAAAAATTGTCAAAAAAACGGCTTTAAAATTTAGCCCACAATCGACAATCAGGACAAAGGACACCGGTTTATAGCACCCTTATTTTTTAACGATTTTCAGGACTGCAGTACTTTTTCGGCAGTCTCAGCACAAGCCTTAATTTTCGAAAAAGTATAGCTTACATTTGGTAGTGTTGAATTTTGCAGGTCGGACAGTACTCTGGTATAGGATAATGAGCCTTAAATCAGCTTTCTTTATTATCCAGCACTTTTCGTATCACTGAGGAGAGATCCTTCGACACTATAGGCTTCATAAGAAATCCCTTTACTCCCAAAGATTTCGCCTTTTCTTCGGACATTATTTCACTGAATCCGGAGCACAATATAATCGGAATATCGGGACGGATTTTAATCATTTCACCAGCCAGTTTATCTCCCGTCATATTCGGCATGGTCATATCAGTGATCACAAGATCATACTTGTCCGGTTGTTCTTTAAATGTCTCCAGGGCTTCGATGCTGCTGGTGTGGGATGTAACTTGATATCCGAGACGTTCCAGAATCGCCTTTTCCATGGAAGCAATCTGCTCCTCGTCATCCACCAGCAAAACACATTCATGGCCGCACTGTAATGGCTCATCGCGTACTATCTCTGATAAAACAGAAGATCCTTTTATTACCGGCAGATAAACATGAAAAACTGTCCCTTTACCCGGTTCACTGTATACCCGTATATCCCCGCCATAGCTTTTGACAATGCCATGCACCACAGCAAGACCCAGGCCCGTGCCCTTGCCCGTTTCCTTGGTGGAAAAATATGGGTCAAAAATGCGATCCTTAACAGATTGATCCATGCCCTGTCCGGTATCACTCACTTTCAAACAGAGATACGGCCCCGACTCCATATCCAGCCCGGTCAAATCATCAACCGTTAATTCAACTTCGTTCAGGTTCACTTCAATTCTGCCCTCTTTTCCCTCCATGGCATGATAGGCGTTGGTACATATATTCATCACTATTTGATGTATCTGGGTAGGATCTGCCATGACCAAACCGCAATCCTTTGTTATCTTTTGACTTATTTCAATGGAAGTTGGCAGGGAAGACCGGATTAGTTTTAATGCTTCATTTACAACAAGATTAACCTTTAACGGTTTCAGGTTCTGCTCGTGTTTCCGGCTGAAGGTGAGAATCTGCTGAACCAGATCTCTGGCACGCAAGGCACTTATTAGAATCTCATTTAGATTTTTTCGCACTGAGCTGTCTTCAGGCACATCACTCATCGTCATCTCTGTATAGCCGATTATCGGAAAAAGGATGTTGTTGAAGTCATGGGCAATACCGCCCGCCAGGGTTCCGATGGATTCCATTTTCTGAGATTGTTGCAGTTGAACTTCCAGCCTTTCTCTCTCCTCCTCTGACCGTTTGCGGTCGGTGATGTCTACCCAGCTTGTCAGGATATATATTATTTCCCCGTTCCGTTTTATCGGTGTATTGCTAATCTCAACCCAGAACAGTTCCCCATTCTTCTTCCGGAAAAGTAACTCAATACCTCTTTCCTCTTTTAATATTCTTTCTTTCCGACCCTGTATGTTTCCGGACCTCGGATCGTCTGCCCACCAGGGGAAAGGAGCCGTTTTTCCCAATATCTCTTTGGAATTAAAACCGCTCAACCTCTCAAATGCCGGATTCACATATCTTATGGAAATGTCCGGATTTACAACCTGTATCGGATTTGGGGAAGATTCAAGTAGGCTGGATCTGAATTCCTCACTCTCCCGCAATGCATCTTCAACCTGTATACGTTCAGCAATCTCCTCACGCAAAGTATCTTCACGATCTTTTACAGCATCAATCATAGTTTTAAAATTGCTGCTCAAGTGATCTATCTCGCTGTAAGAAGTAGATCTGATTTCGTAAGTATAGTCTCCCTCGGCAATCCTTTTGGTATTTTCAGTAAGCAAAAAAAGAGGACCCAGGATCCTACGCAAACTGATTAAAGCTGCTACTACAGCAATAAGAATTGCAATTAGGCTGCCGGTGTAAATAATGTTTCTGATTCTTCTTACAGGAGAAAAAGCTTCGTCTACAGATTGAGTAACGAGTACTATCCATCGTGTCTGTGGAACTATGGCTATGCTGCCGATCTTTCCTACGCCTAAAAAACTATACTTGTATGTGCCCTCATTTCCAGCCATCGCCTGTTGAGCAGGCGGAAGATCTCTTATATTCAACCGCTCAGATATATATGTCCTGTTGGGATGCGCAATAGTGGTCCCGTCGTTATCCGCGATGGCAGCATATCCATGAGAACCTATTTTTACTTTGTCAGATATTCTACTTAAGTTGAAAAGATTAAGATGACAGACAATCACTCCGTCTTTAAACGGAACACTCAAAGTTAGAGTAGGCTGACCGGTTTGAGATGAGAGGAAGGTTTGAGACCAGTAATGTTCATTACTGTCCCGGACAACACTGTAGTATTCCTGGTAAGACATGTCCAATCCATAGATGTTTTCATCAAAAGGGGCAAGATGTATAACTGTGCCTTCCCTATCGAGTACCTTTATCATTTCTATGAGCTCATAACTGGCTATCAGCGATGCCAGATAATCATTCAAGCTGTTCCGGGAAACAATATTCTTCTTTTCTATCACATTCTTAATATGCTCAAGAAGAGTGAGAGGTTCATTGAGGAACATCTCCAATTCATAGGCAAGGGATTTTACTATAAGAAAATTTTTGTCAGCGATGTCGTTTTCCATATTGGTACCTAGGTTCCGGAGTCCAATAAGACCGACAATGAGTACTGGAAACACAGCCACTATAATAAAATTTAGCGTTAATGTGTTTTTCAAGCTTG
>JAFDJA010000255.1 GCA_019307745.1 Deltaproteobacteria bacterium
ATCCTCTTATGGTCAAAGGAATTACTCGCAAGATTGTAGAAACCCGGACAGAACATGAAGACGGGAAGGAAAGGATAATCGAAACTGATAAGATCGTCATTTCAATTAACGCCATAAATGAAAAAGGAGAACTTATCACTATAACATAAAGGAGGTAATTTGATGAACCTGCCGGTTATTTACTCAGGTGGAATCAGCGCCTATTGTTCAGACCTTATTATAAATGAAGAAGGAAAAATCTATTTCCTGTCAGTGGCCGGTTATCAGACCGCCGTTAAGGGAATAATCGCCAATGTTCTGGAGAACGGATCAGTGACCATAATGATAGATGATGAATGATAGATGGTGAATACGTCTACCCCTCCAGATCAACTTTGAATTATACCGTCCATTATCAGAGATTACCTTCAGGGCTGTATCAGGGACTGGTTCTTTTAAATATTGCCTTACCTGGTAATAAGGAACCAAAGGGCACTTTCCTTGTTCTATCTGAGGACAGTTCATTGGTTAAGGATCTATTTTTCAAACATCTTGAGAATAAAACTGAAGTTCCTTTACATCCGGTTTGGTCACATTGGCTATGGAAAACATCCTCAGAAAAAGACTGGCTTACGTCTTTAAATACCCTTATTGGAAATTATCAGGGATATCTGGTGGAGATATATGAGGATGAAATAAAGGAGGTTATCACCAGGGCGATTGCTGATAAAAACCAGGAGGTCATAGAATGCTTTAAGAAAGGAGAAACAGATGGAAGATGCTCACTCTTTGAAGGACTTCCTTGATAGTTACGGTCCTTCACTCGCTAAGAGAGTTAATGATGAATTAGAGGTGATCCATGATCCATTAAATGATGAGGCAGGAGATATGGATGAAATCCTGGACAATCTAAATAAGAGGCCATTTCCTGTTCAGAAAGAGGTTATTAAGGGAGTGGTTAAGTCATTTAAGAGCGGAAACAGGTCAGTCTATATCACTGCTGAGATGGGGAGTGGAAAAACCTTGATGGGTATTGCTTCAGCCCTGCTGTTAAAGAAGAGACCAAGGGTGTTGATAATGTGTCCCCCTCATCTGGTCAGAAAGTGGATCAAGGAGATAAGAGAGACTTACCCTATCTCAAAGATATTTAACCTCAACGGGAAGCACTGTTTATCCATACTGGAAGGGTTGAGATCCCCCAGGCCCGGTACACTACCTGAGTTTTATGTGATTGGGAGGGAAAGGGCCAAGACATCATTTCAATGGAGACCGGCTGTTATTAAAAGAAGATCTGAAAATTACTGCCCTAAGTGTGGAGGACTGCTTCTTGATAAAGACGGAATTCCCTTGCCTGTATTTGAAAAGAACACCCAGGGTAAATATAAGAGAAAGTATGAGTGCCTGAATATGATCACCAAATGGGTGTGGGACCCTGAAATTAATACTCATAAAAGTATACAGCGTAAATGCGGAGAACAATTATGGCAACCAGATACAGATAACCACAAATACCGGAAATATATGCCAGCCATGTTCATAAAGAATAAATTGAGGAATTTCTTTGACGTTTTAATTGCTGATGAAATCCATCAATACAGGAACCTATCAGGACAAGGTTTTGCTTTTGGCATATTATCCAGGGTCTGTAAATACACGCTTGGATTAACCGGAACACTGATGGGGGGATACGCGATGGATCTGTTCTATTTGATCTACCGAACCCATCCTGAAGTCATGCTTGGAGATGACAATCAATGGAACAACCCCACTGGTTTTATGAATAAATACGGAGTGCTTGAAAGGGTAACGATTATTTCAGAAGAGGACGGTCTAACGGTCAAGTCAAAGAAAAGGACAATTGTCAAGGCGAAACCAGGTGTAAGTCCTCTCCTTATGGGAAAGATGTTATTGTCCAATTCAGTCTTCTTAAGATTATCGGATATGTCTGAAAACCTGCCTGAGTATGAGGAAGAGGTAATCGAGCTGAAGATGAACAATCAACAGGCGGAGGCGTATAAGAGTTTTGAAGATGATATGAAACAGGCGCTCAGAGAGGCCCTTGCTGTGGGTGATAACTCCCTTTTGGGATCATATTTGAATGCTCTTTTAAGTTACCCTGACAGGATATATCAGGGGGTAACGGTTTATCATCCACGTACACATGCCCTTGTCGCTTTCGGTCCTTCTATACCTGATGAAATGCCGAAAGAAAGAGAATTACTTCAAATCATAGATGCTGAGATTTCAAATGGGAGAAAGGTGCTGGTCTACATTCAAAATTCCAACACGACGGATATTAGTCCAAGGCTGGTTAAGATGATTGCTGGTAAAGGATATAGAGTCAAAGTGTTAAGAGCGGGTGATACGGAAAGAAGGTCAGAAAAGATTGATAAATGGGTGAGTAATGGGCTGGATGTCATGATCTGTAATCCCAGACTGGTGGAAACAGGACTTGATCTATTATCTTTCCCCGCGATTGTCTTTTACCAGTGTGGGTACAGTACATACACCTTAAGGCAGGCCTCAAGAAGGTCATGGAGAATTACCCAAAAAGACCCGGTCAAGGTCTATTATCTCACCTATTCAGAAACGATGCAGACCCGAGCCATGAAGCTGATTGCCACCAAACTGGAGATAAGCCTGGCGCTGGAAGGTGAGTTGACAGATAAGGGATTATCAGCATTATCTGAAAGCAGTGATTCAATGACGAGAGAATTGGCTCGTGCCCTTTTGGAACAAATCTCTTTCAGTGGAAGTCTCAAAGATATGTGGGCTGCTTATCGCAAAAAAGAGGTTCAGGTAAATTGTAATGTCTATGATACCAAACCTGTTGAGTTAAAGGAAGGGGAACTGCCTGTTAATGTGGAGAAAATGAGTGTGGAGGCTGAACAGATAGGCGATAAGGTTGTTAAAGTCTCATTCATCGAATATGTGGGTAGAAGGAAAAAGGTGACCAGAATCGAGGTGAAAGAATCTGAGCTGGATCAAATGATCAAAGAGAGTGATGGGCCTATCACTTTACAGTTGGCAATGTTTTGAGGGTAGATTCATTAAAAAAGTGACCAGGGTGGCGGAATTGGTAGAGGCTTAAAAGCCCGTATAGGCCAGCGACCTGACGAGGGCTGGTGGACGTAAGTAGGTACGAATTCTGAATGTAACGTGGATTCCGTCGTGAGAGTTAATCCTACTGTGCATGTTCAAGTCCTGCCCCTGGTCACAGATCATCAATTCAATCGTTTTGAGATCCCATTGTTTGATCTTGC
>JAFDJA010000256.1 GCA_019307745.1 Deltaproteobacteria bacterium
TTGGCCGGTTATTTTCATGCAGAAAAAGGTACGGTTTGTCAAAGCTGTCATCATAACAGTCCATTAGACAAACAACCTCCCCATTGTGGCAGTTGCCACGGCAAACCGTTTGATGAAAGAAACATATTAAAGCCGGGAATCATAGGGGCATATCACCAGCAGTGTATGGGATGCCATCAGGTGTTGAAACTTGAAAAGCCAAAATCCACGGGATGTACTGATTGCCATGAGGAGGCAAAGAGATAGTAAAATGTACGGTTTGAAAATATCTGGAGACATATATGTCTATATCACGAAGAAAATTTTTAGGTTGGATGGGGGCGGCGGGACTTAGCACCGCTTTTGGTTCGCCTGTTCATGCTGCATCTAACAAACATTTTAAAGGTTACCCTGAAAGCCTTGGCGTCCTTTATGACAGTGTGTTGTGCATAGGATGCAGAAACTGTGAGACAGGATGCAACAAAGTTAATGAACTGCCTCAGCCTAACCAGCCGTTTGATGATCTCACAGTCTTGAGCAAAAAAAGAAGGACAAACACCAATGCATTTACAGTGGTTAACCGTTATGATCATTCAAAAGGCACAAAAGGTCCTCTATTTAACAAGATACAGTGTAATCATTGCCTTGAACCAGCATGCGCATCAGTATGCTTTGTAAGGGCTTTTACGAAAACAAAAGAAGGGCCAGTTGTTTATGACTCTTCCGTGTGTGTGGGGTGCAGATATTGTATGATAGCCTGCCCTTTTGAAATACCAACCTTTGAGTACGATAAGGTGCTTACTCCTCGAATCAGGAAGTGTACTATGTGTCATCCACGGGTCATTGCCGGCAAGCTGCCTGGATGTGTTGAGGCCTGCCCAACAGAGGCACTCACTTTTGGAAAACGTAAGGATACTATCAAAATCGCTCGAGAACGTATCAGGAAATACCCTGGCCGTTATATCGATCATGTTTATGGAGAGAATGAGATGGGAGGAACAAGCTGGCTCTACATTTCCGGCGTCCCGTTCAAAGAGTTGGGAATGCGTGAAGATCTTGGGGTTTCCCCTGCTTCTGAACTTACCGCCGGGGCTCTTGGCTCTGTTCCAATGGTTGTGGGATTATGGCCTGTAATTTTAACCGGCATTTACGCCATGTCAAAACGAAAGGAAAAAATCGCAAAGGAAGATCAAGAACAAGCCGTTTTTATTGCACTTAAAAATGCAAATGCAGAGGCTGAGTCAAAGCTTTCCGAAGCCTTATCAAAAGCTCAGAAAGAAAAAGGGGCAGCAATAACAAGAGAAGTGAAAAAGGCACTTGAAGAAGCTCAAAAGACTCAAGAAGAGGAGGGTTCCTGATGTCAAAAGAAATCAATAATGTCAGCACATCATTTTTTACTCCTTTTAATATAATTGCTGGCATAATTGTTGTCATTGGATTAATCCTAACCGGTTTACGGTTTACAGGAGGATTGGCAGCGGTAACCAATCTTACCGATTACAACCCGTGGGGAATATGGATAGGCTTTGATCTGCTCGTAGGAGTTGCTCTGGCGGCCGGTGGGTATGTCACATCAGCGGCAGTTTATATTTTCGGGATGAAAAGATACCATTCCGCAGTAAGACCTGCAATTCTCACCGCCTTCCTGGGGTATACACTGGTTGTTCTTGCCCTTCATTATGATGTTGGGAGACCCTGGCGTCTGCCTTATCCTTTCATCGTGCAACAGGGGACAACATCGGTGCTTTTTGAAGTCGCTGCATGTGTAGCTCTTTACCTTATGGTCCTTTTTCTTGAGTTCTCTCCTGCTGCATTGGAATGGCTTGGCATAGCTAAATTAAGAAAACTTATCACTAGCTTGACATTGGTACTGACAATATTTGGTGTTATTCTTTCCACCCTGCACCAATCATCCCTTGGAGCGCTTTTTCTAATTGCGCCATCCAAGCTGCACCCTCTATGGTACTCGTCCTATTTGCCTATTTTCTTTTTTGTTTCAAGTGTTATTGCCGGGCTTTCCATGGTGATTTTTGAAAGCACCCTTTCTCATAGATATTTTGCGGACAAGATGGATGAGGACCACCACAAAGAAAAAGATCGGATCACACTTGGATTTGGAAAAGCTGCTTCGTGGGTTCTTGCCGGCTACTTTGCCATTAAAGTGGTAGGGATTGCTGAAGGGAACCACTGGCATCTACTTTCCACCTCTTATGGCCTATGGTTTCTTGTGGAGCTTATAGGTTTTGTCGCATTGCCATGTTTCTTCTATGCCGTTGGAGTTAGGGACAAAAACCTGACAATTATAAAGTGGACGGCGGTATGGACCGTGGTAGGAATCATCATCAACCGATTCAATATATGTCTTGTTGCTTTTAACTATCATCTGCCAGCCGATGAGAGATATTTTCCTCACTGGATGGAAATAGGAATCTCAATATTTTTGGTTACACTTGGCCTTATTGCATTTAAGTTTATTTCAACCCGCATGCCCATTTTTTATCAGCACCCTGACTATGAGGATGCGCACTAATTTATTTTATTAAGGAGCGATCAACTATGAAAGGTATTTTTTATACACTCCAGGAATTTATGACATACACAGAAGGCGTCACATATATTTTAATTGTGGCTATACTTCTGGGGATGTTGGGGTTCTGGATTTTCTTGGTTGAAAGAGATGAAAAGTAATAAAAGGAGAATGCAATGTATCAGTTCGTAACCGGCCCTTTATTATGGCTTTCATTTGCGATCTTTGTTGTTGGCTGTATCGTTCGCGTAATACGTTATATCAGGGGTCTAGATTGGCAAGCTGACAGAGTTGCCTACACAGTACACTTCTCCTACGGGATGAAAGGGGCAATAAGATCCATAGCTTTCTGGTTGTTCCCATTTGGTACAAGAAGCTGGAGGAATAATCCGGTATTCACCGTGGTGTTTTTTGTCTTCCACATCGGTCTGCTGGTTACACCTGTTTTTTTGCTGGCTTTCTGATTTTGCGTAGGATAGCACTCTCTGAGGTCAGGATTCTTACTACAACTTATGATCTTGTTGTCCTTGCAATAGCGGTTGCTCCTTTTGTCACCGGATTCATTGCTCATCACATTGCATCCGATTACAAGTTTTGGGTAATTGTGCACGTAATCTGTGGCGAGATCATGTTGATTGCCATCCCCTTCACAAAATTGTCTCATTTTGTTCTGTTTTTTATGTCAAGGGCTCAACTGGGGATGGACTACGGTATCAAGCGAGGCGGCATGAAAGGCAAAGGGTTTGCATGGTAACATTTTATTAACCTTTTAACATTTTGGGAATGAATTATTATGCCGGAAGGAATACTCTGCAACAAAAAAACCATAGACACAAAAGAACAACTTGATGCTCTTTTGTCAGATGCCAGTGGTAATCAGTACTACGAAGAGATGACCCATATAGACATCGATAAAGATGCATTATGGGCAACGATTCAGAAGACATTCAAATCGCGGTTTAAAACATGGATGGAGATATGTGCCCACTGCGGCCTGTGTGCTGAAAGTTGTTACTATTATCTGGCAAACAACAGAGATCCTAAGCAGGTGCCATCATACAAGATCCAGACGACACTTGGGGAGCTGATAAAGCGAAAAGGTGATGTGGATAATGCATTCATGCAGATGTGCATGGATACTGCATTTTCAAAGTGTTCCTGCTGTACTCGATGCGGTATCTATTGCCCTTTTGGCATAGATATGGGGATCATGTTCAGTTACCTTAGAGGACTTCTCTTTGCCCAGGGATTTACACCTTGGGAAATGAAGATAGGTACAGGTATGCACAGGATCTACAGGGCACAGATGGATGTTACCACTGAAGACTGGATTGATACATGCGAATGGATGGAGGAAGAATGGCAAGATGACTACCCCGGCTTAAAAATACCTATAGACAAAGAAAATGCGGATATAATGTATACTTTGAATGCCAGGGAACCGAAACATTATCCACAAGACATAGCTGAAGCGGCCG
>JAFDJA010000134.1 GCA_019307745.1 Deltaproteobacteria bacterium
AAAGTAACCAGCAATGGTATCCAGCAATAGGTGGCAGGAGACCTTGAAACCATTTTTTTACAGTGCTTTGATACCCTGGCATAGGACAGGATTGGAACCCCTTGTGGAGACAGGACCTATTTTATCACCTCATAGGCTATTATCTCCTGACTCTTTCCTTTTACCTGCATGGAACCTATCTTGTTTATGAGAAATTTTTTCTTTACATGCTTGTAGGTCTCTTTCCCTATAAGGATCTGATTGGGCTTGGCATTCGACTCCAGTCTTGACGCGATATTAACGGAGTCGCCTATTACGGTATAGTCCATTCTCCTTGGTGAACCGATATTGCCGGCTACGACCCTGCCGGTATTGATTCCGATGCGGATATTGAATTGTTTCTCAGAGTCAATATCTTTCTTCATCAGCTCAAGATCCTCTCTCATTTTAAGGGCCGCCTGGATAGCCCTTTCAGGATCTCCCTTTTTTTCCATGGGGGCGCCAAAGACCGCCATAATTGCGTCTCCGATGTATTTGTCGATCATCCCGTCATATTCAAAGATGATGTCTGTCATCCGTGTGAAATACTGGTTCAGGAGCATGTTTACATCCCGGGGAGGCATCTGTTCAGCGAGGCGTGTAAAACCGATGATATCAAGAAAGAGAATAGTGGCTGTGATATCATTGGGCTCCATAATGCTGTCTTTTGTCTCCTGCTCTCCTTTCAGGATCATATCTATCAACTGAGGAGAGTGGAATCTTTCCAGCCTGTTTCGCATTCGCTCCTCATCTTTTACCTGTGCATTCAGGTTGGCCTGTTCAATCACCATTGACATCTGAACTCCGATGGTCTTAAGGAGTTCAAGGTCGTCTTCATCAAACTGATTCCCTTTCTGTATGCTGTCAAGCTGGATAGCCCCAATGATTTTTTCTTTTTCCCAGAGAGGAACACACATGGCTGATTTTGTTTTCTGCAGGAACACACTCTCGGATAAATTTAAACGCGTGTCAGACATGGCATCTGATGTGAGGAGGGCAACCTTGTCTTTTATTACCCGTTTAACAATTGACCTGCTGGCGCTTAATGAGGTTTTCCCTTCTGTATTGTCATCCCTGCATTTTACGACAACTGGAATAAGCTCTTCCCCAACATCCTCTCCGGTCAGGATAAGGTACCCGTAATCAGCCTCGATTACCATGAAGATCAGGTCCATTATCTTTTTCAGGAGTTCATGAAAGTCGGTTATGGATATCAACTGTCTGCTGATCTCATAAAGCACGAAAAGGACTTTATTGCTTCTCTCAAGTGCTGTAAGTTCATGTTCTTCATCCTGTGTCACTTTGGGCTTTTCAAGATGCGGGGTGAGCTCTTCTTCTATCACATCTTTTTGTAATTCCGGGGTCAATAACAGCTCTCCAGTCCCATGATTGGCCACATGGGGGCTGGATCGGATAATTGTTTGACTGCCTCTCGCCTCATCAGTGTCAGATAACAGTGTAAGAGAGTCTTCTGCCTTTTCATGCATAAGAAATGTGAGTTTGGAAAGGCCTATTCTGAAAAGATCGTCATGCTTTAATATAGCGGTACTGATCGGCTTGCTATTCAGCTGTATTCCATTAAAGCTTCCCAGGTCGGCCAGCAAATATCCTTGAGATGTCTTTGTTATCATGGAATGATGGCGAGATATGGTGTTGTCAGCAAGAACAATATCATTGTCCTTGCTGCGGCCTATGGAGATCTCATCTTTTTGGATGGTAAATTTCGTGCGTCGGCCGTCTTTATGTATTATGTTTATGCTTGGCATAAAAAAATGTCCTTTAAAAAAATAGGGAAACTTATGATAGAATACTTCATACCTGATGATGATAGGATCCACTCCTTAAATTCAACCTAATCATCAGCCTTTTTTACTGGAAGCCTGAAAAACTGGACCCCTTCATCTTCCAGCATTTTTGTCTCATTTTTTGTTGCGGTACCTCTTATATTCTTTTTTTCAGTCACATCGTAATGCATCTTAAGGGCCTCTTTGGTAAAATTTGCACCCACATCCTCAAAATCATTGTTGACCTGGTCTATCAGCTCTTTTGCCAGCCTTTTATAATCTATATCTCTAGCCGGGGCTCTTTCACCTGATTCTGTAACGGTCCTGACTGCCACAGGAGATAAAAGCCTTCTTACATCAGTGTCTTCACATAGTGGGCAGCTTATCATATTGTTATTTTTTTGCACCTCAAAGGACTCGGAGTTTTCAAACCACCCTTCAAAGCCGTGTCCCTTGGAGCACTCTAGATCATATGCTATCATTTATTAATAATACCTCTTAAGATTTTCAAATTTACTGTGTCCATATCCTGTCCATTTTCATCCTTACCTTTTGGAGTCTCAAGCAGGAAAGGACGTTCCTTGAATGCCGGATCATTTAAAAACCAGGACAGGGCATGAAGTCCGATAAACCCCTCTCCGGGGTGGTTGTGCCTGTCTCTTCTGGAGCCCAGGCTGGTCTTGGAGTCATTGATGTGGAATGCCTTTATTTGATCCGTACCCAGTATCTTATCAAATTCATTGATCAGTTGTCTATATGCTGTTTTCGTGCTGAAATCATAGCCTGCAGCAAAGGAGTGACAAGTGTCAAAACAGATGGCAACCCGTTCGGCTGACTCGGTCATATCCAGAATCTCTGCCAGGTGCTCAAATCTGTAGCCAAGGTTGGTGCCTTGTCCAGCAGTTGTCTCAAGAAGAATCTTTACACTGTAATCGGGTCTTTTGTCGTTGGCCCTGTTGAGTGTGTCTGCTACCAGGGTCAGCCCTCTTTTTTCTCCTTCACCCATGTGAGAGCCGGGATGCAAAACGAGATAGGGTATATCAAGAAGTTCCGCCCATTTCATCTCATCAAGGAGAAGTGACAAGGCTTTTTTCCTCCCATCAGGATCGGGAGAAGCCACGTTGATCAGATAACTGGTATGTATGGCTACGGGATTTACTCCGGTTTTTTCCCTGGCTGAAAAAAAGTCAGCTATCTCATCTTCTGACAGTTTTTTGCCGAACCATTTTCTCTGATTTCTAGTGAAGATCTGGATGACCTCGCATCCTGCCTCTTTTCCTCTGAAAAGGGACATGCAGGGTTCTCCTGAGATAGACATATGTGCGCCGATATAGGGCATGAAATCACTGTGTGTTTTTATGCATGTAAAATTTCCCTCAGGAACCGGATATCCGGACTTTACTCTTCAAGGACGAAAATGACCTCCATCCTTACCCGGAATTCTGACATTTTGTCATCCTTTACTGCCACACGCTGTTCAAGGATGCGGATACCGGTTATACCACGCAAAGTCCGGTTTGCACGCTCAAAGCCCACTTTTATGGCATCGTCAAAACTGATAGGTGACCCTGCAATAATTTCAGCAATTCTTGCTACCCTTTCGCTTTCCATGGTTTTCTCCTTGTTATTCAACTTCTGTGAGTTGATCTTTGTTTTCGGTCATATCCTTCCACAAAAGTTCCAACAGTCTTTTGCAAACAGGCCCGGGCGATCCTTTGCCTATTGGTCTGCTGTCAAATTTTACCACCTGAAGGACATTAAGGGAAGTACCCATAAGCATAACTTCACGTGACCTGAAGAGTTCATCTTGAGATATCCTTGCGAATTACCAGTATGTCTGCAAGTTCAAAGATTCTGCTTGCAGTGGTTCCTGCAAGGGTTTTTTCAAAGCCGGGTATCTTCATTATCCCATCTTCAGACACAATGCCTATGTTTTCTGTGGAGCCCTCTGCAAGAAATCCTTCATCATCAAGGGCAATGGAATAGTCGTGGCCGGATTTGATCGCCTCCATCTTCATGAGTACATTATGGAGATAGTTGCATGATTTTATGGTTGCAAAGAATGACTCTTTGACAGGGACACTGCTTGTAATAACAGGAATTCCTTTTTTGTAATCATCATCAGGCAGACTATGAAAGCGGTTTATATTAACATACATTTGACTGGAAGGGCACTCAAACGGATTGGTGGAAAAGCCTCCGGGCCCCCTGGATATTACCGTACGGATAAGACAGTTTTTTTCTCCGCCTTTTATTATCATGGCTTTTATAATTTTTCTGATATCATTGTATTCCAGTGGTGGTTCAAGGCAGATGGCCTTAAAGGAGTTCTCAAGCCTTTTCAGGTGTGGTTCCATCCTGAATATCCTGTTGTTGACACACCTCATCACGTCAAATACACCGTCTCCCCTGTGGACCAGGTGGTCATCCACAGGAAGGACCATAAGCGCTGGGTCTGTGACATATCCCTTTATCATAGTGGAATACATTGCCAGGTAATTGTCCTGCCAGAATTTTTCTTCAGAATTAAGGTGGCTGAAAAAGTTTTCCCTTGTAACAAGTCTCAGGTCTATGTTCATATTTTTATTCGTGTTCAGGACTCCCTGTAAATGGTGAATCTTTGGGGTTCATTTTAACTGTTTGCCTTGATTAAGGATATTAGTATATACTCAAAATTTTGGTAGACAGGCGTTTTGATGAGAAATTTATCAGGGACTGAGAAGCAGATATAGAAAATGTTTGCCTGACAGCTACATCCTGTAAATTTTTTGTTTTGAGCTTAACTAAAAACACCTGAAAAATCAACTGCCTTTTAGGCAAAGCAGGGTATGAATATTTTTAAACAGGAGATGATATGATAATGGATGAAAATCAGTATATTGTTGATGAGCTTGCAGCGCAAGATACATGGCGGATGTTTCGAATTATGGCCGAATTTGTGGATGGTTTTGAGACCATGCCAGAGGTTTATCCAGCAGTATCTATCTTTGGATCCTCCAGAAGTCATCCAAACAGCTCAGTCTATAAATTAACAGAGGCCATGGCCAGATTGTTGGTTGAAAATGGCTACAATGTTATTTCAGGCGGTGGGCCGGGTGTTATGGAGGCTGCCAATAAAGGCGCAACGAATGCCGGGGGCAAATCGGTTGGACTTCATATCCATCTGCCTAATGAACAGAAGCCTAATAAGTACGCAAATATTCAGCTGGACTACAGATATTTTTTCATAAGAAAAGTCATGTTCGTTAAGTATTCCGTGGCTTATATCATTATGCCCGGTGGTTTTGGAACCCTTGATGAGTTGTTTGAGGCTGTGACCCTTATACAGACCAAGAGGATTAAGGCTTTTCCTGTGATTTTGATGAATTCTAAATACTGGGAAGGCCTGTTAGGATGGTTACAGGACAGGATGATCGAAGAGAAGACCATTTCAGAAGATGAGCTTGATATCATCCAACTTGTTGATGACCCTGAAGAAGCAGTATCCATTATAAAGAAAAGGATTGTTGTCTGAGTATGGTGATGGATGATGTGAATATTTTAAAGTATAAGGGTCTGGATTATGGATTAGGGCTTACTGAAGTGGAACTGGACCTTTTTCGCGTCTACCTTGATGAACTCTTGTTCTGGAATCAGAGGATGAACCTTACCGGACTGTCTGCCAGAAAGGAGATTATAAATGAACTTTTTCTCGACTCAATTATCCCTGTGCCTGTTCTTCCGGAAAAGGGCAGGATGCTGGATATTGGCTCTGGAGCAGGTCTTCCGGGTATCCCTCTGAAGATCTGCCTGCCGTCTCTAAAGACACATCTTGTTGAACCCACTTCTAAACGAGTTAGTTTTTTAAAGCAGATTATCAGGCTGTTAAGGCTTAAAAATATTGAGGTCATAGATGAGCGGATAGAAAGGGCAGGTGACAGGCTTGATCCTGACGGGTATGACGTTATAGTGTCCCGTGCGGTTGCTGAACCTGCTCAAATCATTGAATGGTGTGCCTCTTTGCTGGTTCCGGAGGGGTTGCTTGTATGTTTTCTTGGCAAGGACGCGGAGGAGATCCTTGAAAAATTACAGCATGAGATGGATGCTTTTTTTCTGAAGCTCTTTAATAAAATTTTATATGTCCTTCCAGGAAAAGATATATCAAGGACAATAATAGTCCTGCAAAAGAGTTAACCACACCAGGTAGAAGGAAACCTGAAATGTTATGATCCTTGAGTATTTTTCAGAAAACAATAAGACGGAATAATGGCTTACAGGATATGCAGTTTATTTTTTTGTTCTCTTTTCCTATTCTTCACTCGCTTATACTAGCTTCCAATCCCCCACTCTTCAAGTTTTTTGAGCATCCTCTCCCTATGGCTCCCAGGCCAGAAATATCGGTTACATGAGGGACAGAAGCTAATCCCAGTCCGGTTTTGATGGAATATATATTCAGGGATTTTATTTTCTGCCTCTGCGGGAGAGGTCTCATGAAGAGGTGTGTTACAGATAAGGCATCTTGAGAAATATTCTGATAGATTCGAAATAAGATATCCCGCTTCCCTGACTTCATTCAACTGGCCTCCTATATCGTTTGATTTTATGAACATGGAACCGGGATAATCCTTGGTGAGTGTTTTGTCGCGAGATAAAAATATACTACCCTGACGGACAAGGCTGTCGACGTCTCGTTCCCTGTACGCAGACTGGCAATGACAGTCAAACCCCATGACCCTCAGCCATTTGGCAAGTTTACCGAGCATGGTGTCCGCAATGAATCTGGTTCTCATAGGTTTCCCTTTCTGTTTTATACCTGGAGGTCTGGATGCTCAAACCAATTGACGCATGAGTCCTGTTATTATAGATTATTTTTATCAGATATTCTAAAAAATTTGTTTTATACACAATTTTGTGCCGAACACTTTAACACTTCAGAGACGAGGTAAATGGATAAGATAATTATTGAAGGTGGCAACACCCTAAAAGGTAAAGTCAAGCTCAGCGGAGCAAAAAACGCTGCCCTCCCGGTTCTTTCAGCCTGCATCCTGGCCGGGGGACATCATCGGATCCAAAGGGTCCCTGCGTTGCGGGATATTCGGACCATAAGGGAGATCATGTCAGGAATGGGCGTGATTTTTCAGGATGATAACGGGACCCTTCTGGTGAACTCGGAAGGGATATGCGAGAAAGAGGCCTCATACGACCTGGTAAAAACCATGCGGGCCTCTATTTTGCTCCTTGGACCTCTTCTTGCCCGCCTGGGCAAAGCCAGGATTTCTCTACCAGGAGGTTGTGCAATAGGAGCCCGTCCTGTTAATCTGCATCTCAAGGCTCTTGCCGCAATGGGTGTGGATATGTTTCTTGATCATGGTTATATCAATGCCAGTGTGGATAACCTGAAAGGAGCTGACATATTTTTTGATATACCTACTGTAACAGGGACAGAAAACATTATGATGGCTGCTGTCAGGGCAAAAGGGAAAACCATCCTGAAAAACGCTGCGAAAGAGCCGGAGATTATCAATCTGGCAGATATGCTAAGGGGGATGGGTGCCAGTATTGAAGGTGACGGTACAGACACAATTGTTATAAATGGTGTGAGTGAACTTGGTACTGTTGAACATACCATTATTCCTGACAGGATTGAGGCAGGGACCTTTATGATGGCAGCCACCATGAATAGGGGAGAGATAGAGATTGAGGGTTGTCAACCCGACCATTTAACCGCTGTTATTAAAAAGCTTCAGTCAGTGGGCGCGAAAATTGAGGCGACCAGCATGGGTGTTCTGGTCAAGGGGCCGGATATTATTAAGAGTGTGGATATAAAAACCATGCCTTTTCCAGGTTTTCCAACAGACCTTCAGGCGCAATTTATGGCAATGATGTGCATAGCAGATGGCTCAAGTGTAATTAAAGAGGCAGTATTTGAGAACAGGTTCATCCATGTAAATGAACTGCAGAGGATGGGAGCGGATATTGTTGTGGACGGGGATAAGGCCATTGTGAGGGGCAAAAGGAATCTTCAGGCAGCCCAGGTAATGGCAACAGATCTTCGGGCCAGTGCCTCACTCATACTTGCCGGTTTAGTGGCAGGTGATGGCAGGACAGAGGTGAGCAGGATTTATCACCTGGACAGGGGGTATGAGGCGTTTGAAGATAAGTTTCGTGCATTAGGCGCAAATATGTGGCGGGAAAAGGCCTGACAGAACTCAAAAAAATTTGTTCAAGAAAAAACCGGGATTGATATTTGGGGAATTCACCATGGAAGAGAGACAAGGGGATGTAATTATCAGGAAGATGTTTGATAAGATGATCGGGCAGGGAATTACCGACTTTTCTAAAAGAATATTCGAACGCGGTATTAATTTAAATGGCCTGGACCTCTCCGAATTTAATTTTAGCGGAGCTGACCTGACCCAGACAAAATTGACCAGAGCCAATCTGACCAGTGCTGACATGACCGGTGCCGTACTGGTCAATGCCAATCTGACAAAAACCAGCCTGACAAAAACTGATCTGACCAGAGCCAATCTGACCGGAGCCAACCTGATAGGTGCTGAATTAATTGAAGCCGGCTTGAGCAAGGCCGATTTGACCGAGGCTGACCTGACAGGGGCCTATCTTGCCGGAGCAAATCTTGCCGGGGTCATTCTTGTGGGAGCTGACCTTCCTGGAGCGGACCTCATAGGAGCAAATCTTGCCGAAGCGAATCTGGATACGGCCAAGCTACCAGGAGCTAAATTATTTTGGTCTTACTTGACCGGCGCCAGTCTTGCCGGGGCTATACTGTCCAATGCCAATTTATCTGGTGCCTATCTGACCAAAGCCAATTTGTCTGGTGCCCAACTTATGGGAGCTAACCTGGACAAGGCTAATCTGTTTGGGGCTAACCTGACTGATGCTAATATGGAGGGTGCCAGCCTGATCGGAGTCAGCCTGGTCGAGGCAAATATGGCCGGCTCATGCCTGATCAGGGCTAAACTGGCAGGGGCGGATCTCACAGGAGCGGATCTCACAGACGTAGATTTTACAGGAGCGGATCTCACAGATATAAGCTTTGATGAGACAAAGCTGCACACAGATAACTTATAATGGATTACTTTATGAAGACATTACTCAACGCGGTATTGTTATCGTTTTTTCTCTTGCTGCCATTTCAGACAGTTGCGGCTGGAGATGATCTGACAGAGAAAGACAAGACAGCCCATGTCTATAAAATGTATGAAAACTATAAAAATGATTTTCCAACAGTAAAGGATATCTATCCTGCCAAGGCGTTAGAACTGCTGAATGAGGATCGGGTTGTTTTTGTGGATGTCCGGGAGGAGAAGGAGATTGAAGTATCCAGCCTGCCCAATACTGTCAGCCGGGGTGAATTTATGGGCAATCAGGATGCCTATCAGAAGTTTACAATTGTAACTTACTGCACCGTCGGCTACAGAAGCGGAAAATTTGCCGAAGAGATGGAACAGAAAGGTATCAGTGTCTATAATCTTGCCGGAGGAATACTTGCCTGGGTGCTTGAGGGGGGAAAGGTTTATAAAAATGGGGCGGAAACAAACAGGGTTCATGTGTATGGTAAGGAATGGGATTATCTTCCCAGAGAGTATGAATCAGTGAAGTTTGGTCTCTTTGACAGGCTGTTTTAATATTAGCCATTCTTTATAAGGATAGATATGACAGAGATTTCGCCATCCTTCAGGCATGAGTTGATGAAGATATCTGAAGGGTGTACAAACTGCGGACTGTGTGAAAAGGAATGTGCCTTTCTTGAAAAATATGGAAGTCCTAAAGAGATCGCGGACCGTTATACTCCTGAAGATATCACCGGGACTGCAATGGCCTTTGAATGCAGTCTTTGCGGGTTGTGTGCGTCCGTATGCCCAGTGAAAGTTGACCCCGGAGTCATGTTTCTTGAGATGAGGCGGGAGGCTGTAAGATATGGATGTGGAGACTTTCCAGAGCACAAAACAATATTAGGATACGAACGTCGCGGTACATCAAAGCTCTACTCCTACTATGCCCTCCCTGATTCATGCAGCACCGTGTTTTTCCCTGGTTGTGTCCTTCCGGGAACACGGCCAGACAAGACCCTGGCCATTTATCAGGAACTTAGAAAGGCTGAACCATCTCTGGGCATAGTTCTTGACTGCTGCACAAAGCCCTCCCATGATCTTGGAAGAGATCTCTATTTTAATGAGATGTTTAATGAGATGCGGGGTTACCTTGTTCATAATGGCGTTCAAAAGATACTTGTTGCCTGCCCTAGCTGCTACAAGGTCTTTGATAGGTACGGACAAGACCTGACCGTTGAGATCGTATATGAGCATATTGCCCCGGATCTTTTGAGTAACGGATCAACAATAAAGGGGTGTGTAACTGTCCAAGACCCCTGTGTTACGAGATATGATGAGCATATACAAACTGCCGTGAGGCGGCTTATCTCCAGCAAAGGCCTTACTGTTAAAGAGATGGATCATCATGGCAGAAACACAATCTGCTGCGGTGAAGGGGGGGCGGCCGGATTTGTCGCACCGGATTTCGCCGGGGAATGGGGGGAGATCAGGAGGAAAGAGTCAGGCACAAATCGAATTATCACCTATTGCGCGGGATGTTCATACTATCTTGATAAAGCAACTCAAACCAGTCATATCCTGGACGTCCTGTTCGAACCGGAAGCGGCCATGGCAGGAAAGGTGAGGGCCTCAAGAGCCCCTTTCACATATCTGAACAGATTGCGGCTAAAAAGGCGTCTCAAACAACTTGTTAAGCCGTCGGTTACAAGGGAGAGGGACTTCACAGCTCAGGAAACCAAAAAAGATAATGGTATGCTTAAAAAGATACTGCCGCTTGTTCTCATTATATGCGCGATATCAGCGATTCATTTAACAGGTGCAATAGAGTACTTGGATCAGGACAGGCTCAGGGCATGGATCTCAGGCTATGGAGTGCTCGCGCCTTTTATATATATGCTTATTTATACAATCACCCCCGCTCTTTTTTTCCCCGGCCTTCCCTTGACGGTAATCGGAGGGATTCTCTTTGGTCCGATCTGGGGTGTTGTTTACACTATTATTGGGGCCACCGCAGGCGCGTGTTTGGCATTTTTAATTTCCAGATATCTGACAAGGGACTGGATAGAGGCAAAACTGAAAAAATCAAGATGGCGGGAGCTGGACCAAAAGGTAGAGCAGCACGGATGGAAGGTTGTGGCCCTAACCCGACTGGTGCCGTTGTTTCCGTTTAATCTGCTTAATTATGCCTTTGGTCTCACAAAGATAAGGTTCGTCCATTATGCGGTGGTATCATTTGTATGTATGCTGCCAGCCACTATCGCGTTTATCGTTTTTTCAAGCTCATTACTGGATTTAGTCAAGGGGGAGGTCTCATGGACCTTTCTGACCGGCATACTGCTGGTGATTATCGTGTCCTTAATCCCAGTGATATATCGAAAACGAAAATTAAAAGAGATAGAATAGTGATAGAAGTCAATTCATGGGCTGTTTGGGTTGAATTGTCCCTTCTAGTAACAGAATTTTGCAATAACCAATAAGGTACCTGCTATATCCGATTAATTATAACTTAAAGACGTCCAAACCACTTTCATATGCCAACACCAAAGGCAAAACTAAAATCAATAAGAATGGATGTTGCTGAGTACTTCTTTTTTCCTGTAAGCACGAGCATAGTTCCCCTATCAAAATTTATATTCTTAACTTTCAAACCAATGCATGTCGAAAACTTTTTTTCTATATCAACAATCTCTATTCCATAGATCGTGCTATTACCTTTCCAACCATCTCCCTTTTTATCCAAGTATTTTACATCGCCTCTCCCAAACACAAAAAAGACTGCTGATTCTTCTGCATTATTATAATTTTTAAAGAAAGGATTGATCTTAAATAAAAAATCTTCATACTTATACTTCATATCAATGTCCACATCTACAGGGCCTGCAAAATAGATTACAAGTGAATCCTCCTCAGCAACCTTGCCGGCAAGTGTTCTTAAGCTGCTTACTATATTTGCCCTGGTGGCATCTAAATCGTACAGCTCAATAGTGTGCTCCTCATCAAAATGATACCTGTCCAGCAACACTTCTTTAACGGTCTTGGCATCATTAACCGCTGTTTTAAGTTTTGGCCATTCAAGATAGGAATCAATACCTATGACAAACTGATGTGGTCAAGTAAAAGTAGACACCTTGTTAAGCGGCCAATGGTAAAACAATTTCTTTCTCAAAATCATTGGGACTTTTATATCCGATAAATGAGTGAAGCCTACGACTGT
>JAFDJA010000257.1 GCA_019307745.1 Deltaproteobacteria bacterium
ACAGTTTAATATCCAATTGTTTGATCACTTTTTCTGCAATCTCTGACTGAACAGCAAATATATCCTCTATCACCCGGTCATAACGTTTCGACCACAGGTGGGTGTCATCAGCTACCTTGATCAGCTGTGGTGTCACGCGCACCCTGGCCTTGCCTTCTCCACCTTTGGACCAGCGAACTGTTCCTTCCAATACATAATCTACTGCCAACTCTTCACCAATCTGCTTGATGGTTTTTTGGGTATTTTTATACTGCATGGCACTGGTCCGTGAAATCACTCCCAAACCATGAACCGGGGCCAGGCGGCTGGTGATCTCCTCGGTGATGCCATCGGCAAAATAATTATCCTCCGGAGCTCCCAGATTTTCAAAAGGCAGCACCACCAGCATTTTTTCTTTCATTTCAGGGACAGGTTCTGCAGGCTTGAACAGGAAAAAGTAGGCTGCCATCAAGGCAAACACTGCAATAAACACAGCTGTCAGCAGCCAGGTATTTTTACTGACTGGCCTTTTAATTATTACCGTGCTGCTTGTGGACTGTAAATATCCTTCACCTGTGGCAAATTCCTTTAAGAAATTGATCACATCCTCCATATTTAAAATCCGCTCTCCCGGGCTTTTGGCCAGCATTTGCCGTACAATGTTGCTCAGCTTTTCCGGAACCTCCCCCCGTAAAGATCGGATGGGGACCGGGTCTTCATTCAGGACGGAGTAGATCACTGCCTGTTCATATTCTCCCTCAAAGGGTAATTGACCGGTCAGCATCTCGTAGAGCACAATCCCCATTGACCAGATATCGCTTCTACGGTCCACTTCTCTCCCTTCGGCCTGCTCAGGGGACATATAGGCCACGGTACCCAATGTATGGCCGTCTTTGGTAAGCTGGGATTGTCCCTTTAATTTAGCCAGACCAAAATCCAGGATCTTCACCTCATGATCATGGGTAACAAAAATATTTGCCGGTTTGATATCCCGGTGAACGATTTCCTTCCTGTGGGCTCTTTCCAATCCCCTAGCCATCTGGATGGCAATGTCTACCGCCTCTTTTATAGGTAAAGGCACAGAATTCACCGCCCCTTCAGGTTTTATTCTCTCTTTTAAGGTTTTACCCTCATAGCAGGCCATGGCAATGAATAGCTGGCTATCTTCGGTTTCATCGATTTCAAAGACATTACAGATATTTGGGTGATCCAAGGTAGCAGCTGCCCTGGCTTCCTGGATAAAACGGTCTTTAGCTTCAACATCCCGGGTCAACTCAGGGGGCAAGAACTTCAGAGCAACAGTACGCTTAAGTTTGGTATCCTCAGCCTTATAAACAACACCCATCCCTCCTTCCCCGATTTTTTCCAGGATCTTGTAATGGGAAATTGTTTTACCAATCATTTTAATGTTTTATAAATCCCCATATTTCTTCAACCGTTCTTCATAAATTTTTCTGGCATCCGCCACGATCTTTTGAAACCTGGGATCATCTCTTAGATTGTCATAGAAAGGCTGATTGATCAGGTATAAATACTTATTAAAATCTTTATTGGGTTCCAGGGATTTCTCGATGATGGCAATGGCCCGGTCTTTTAAACCCAGAATAGCGAATGCCCCAGAAGACGTATGATTCAATTCCAGCACCTTGTTGCGCTTACCCCTTAGGGCATACAAAACCGCCTGCAAAGAGGAAACATTTTCTGGATTGTGGTTAACCTCCCGCAATTTCACTAGGATTTTTTCCACCCTTTCATATTTGCCGGTACGCAGGTACACCATACCCTTGGATAGTAGGATAAAAGGATGATCTTTACGAAGTTCTGCCGCCTTTTTAATATAAGCTTCTGCTCTACTGTATTCTTTTAAATAAGTGGAGGAGAGGATTGGCGTCATGTAGGAATGGGACATGAGCGGGTCGAGGTCAATCGACCTATCACTGAATTTGATGGCTTTTCGGTAAAGGCCGGCACGATAATAAAAGAAAGCGATCACGTATGACAATTCTGCATCATTGGCGGATATTTTCCAAGCACTTTTAATACGGGCAAAGGACCGGTCAAAATCATTTTTTAATGCATAATATATCCCCAAAACAACGTGTCCCCGGATTGAATCCGGCGCGATTTCCTCCAGCTTTTTAGATAATTTCAAGACTTCGTTAAGATCTCCCTTGCTTCCGGTATACATCAAATGGCTGGTATAAGTCCACACCAGTCCAGTGTAGCATTTGACATAAGTGGGATCCAATTCCAATGCCTTTTCCAGCATCTTGACAGCCTGTCGGAAATCCTCCTCTGCCAGGGTGTTTAAATATCGGGAATTCATCAAAAACATGCCTTTCAGATAATACTCATAAGCTTGCATATTCTTGGTTTCCCCCAATTTAAACTGATCCAGTACTCCGGGAGAAAGAGTGACTTCCAGTGAATTGGCAATGGCTTTGGCCACCTTGTCCTGAAGGGCAAAAATATCTTCCAGCTTGCGGTCATAGTTCTTTGCCCACAGGTGGGCATCATCCGCCACCCTGATCAACTGGGCCGTAATCCGCACCCGGTTTTTATCCTTTCTCACACTGCCCTCTAATACATTTTCTACTGCCAGTTGCCGGCCAATTTCCTTGATGCTTTTCTTACTGTTTTTAAATCTCATCACCGAAGTGCGTGAAATCACCTTCAAATCATTGATGGTGGTCAGCTTGGTGATGATCTCCTCGGTCATGCCGTCGCAGAAATACTCCTGATCTTTGTCGGCACTGATGTTGGCGAAAGGAAGAACGGCAATGGAATTTTTCCATTCTGTTTTGTTCACCACATGGATATCAGAAGTTTTTTGAATATCACTAACCTGCGGTTTTAGATCCTTTTTTAAGGCAAAATAACCAGCGAAAATCACAACCAATAGAATGGGTACAATGAAAATTATTACTTTACGAGATGGTTACCGGTAAATTACCCTTCAAAGGTGA
>JAFDJA010000135.1 GCA_019307745.1 Deltaproteobacteria bacterium
ACCAATACCTCCTCCAATAAAAGGCCTAATAGGAATACTTGAAACTTCAAAAATTTTCCTTATGCCGATATCAAGCTCGGAAGTTGTTACCGTCCTTTTTGTTATTACATTATTAGGCAGTAATTGTAATGTTTCTTCATCAGAAGCATAAGATCCTAAGCGTCTATAGCAATATTAAATGGCATTTTCTTGCCACGGAAATCTATCATACAACCAAACTCCCTTTGATCATCTCATGGCACCCAATCAATTTGTTCTAATTGTTTATTCCCCAAAAAAAATTCAAATTTCCACTTGCAAAAACTGAAGAGTTTGACATTAAAATTAAAAAAATAATTGAACACAATATTACTTTTCTCATAACGTTTTTTCCTCTCCTAATATATAAGACTAGTTCATTATTTTTAACTTCACAATATCTTACACCCTCTATGGGGTATAATAGAACACCGTTGAAAAAGTCAACATTAATTACAATTGACTTAGATTAGCTCCTGTTTGGTAATCAAGCATCAAAGCGCTATAAACTCCTATCCATGCAGCAAGCTACGGGGAATTCAAATTTAAATCTAATTCCTTAAAAAGTAAAAGGTTATGACAAGTATACATAACCCTGACAAAGCCATTTGACAGGAAAACCGGGGCATGCGGTAAAATCACACCTCGTATCTCCTCATACGGACCTCAAGCCGCTCAACTGCCAGAGAAAGGGTTAGTGCCAATATCAGGTATAACAGGGTTATTGTGATCCATACTTCAAAAGTGAGATAAGTGGCTGACATTAATTCCAGCCCCTGGAATGTCAATTCCTGAATGGAAATTACAGATACTATGGCAGAATCTTTTATGGTAGAGATAAACTGCCCTGCCAAAGGAGGAAGTATTCTCCGTGTAGCCTGTGGTAATATGATATGGCGAATCTGCTGCCATGGTGAAAGGCCTAAGGCATATGATGCCTCCCATTGCCCTTTTTCAATTGATTGAATCCCTGCCCTGACTATCTCGGTGATATAGGCACCCTCAAAAACCGCAAGGGTAATCAATGCTGATAAAAAGGCTGAAAACATGTGGGGTGGAGCAAAGAAAAACGCAAGGAATGATTTCGTTCCTTCAGAAGAGGATACAATAAACTCATCCACACCCAAAAGAGGAATAATCTGACTGCTTAGAAAAAAATAGAAGATAAAGATTAGAACAATAGGAGGCAGATTACGGGTTAGTTCCACATAGGTCCTGCCAAGAAGTCGCCTGAAAAGACTGCCGCTTGTGAGGCACAGCCCCATAACAACCCCTATAATGGTTGCAATGACAGTAGCCCATATGCTTAATCTGATTGTAATTAAAAGACCCTCAATGAGCATATTAGGAGTCCATCTCCCTGTTTGCTCATCAAATCGGAAAAAGTACTGAGGTATCGCCCCCCAATCCCATTTGTAGTTGAGATTGAACCTGATCCGGTAAAAAATAAAGATTCCGCCTCCAAGAACAAGGAGGATTATGAAGAGATCAGTAAATGTTATTCTTGTTTTTTTCAGCATCAGGAATCAGCCCCGAATATTGCTTTCAGTTTCAAAAACAGACTCTGCACTCCAGGATCACTTAACCAAGGTTTGCCAGTCCACCGTGTTAAACCAGTAATTCTTTCGTTCCGCAAACCAGTCTTCTTCCTGAACAAATATTATCCAGTTATTTAAAAAATTAATGGTATCATAATCCCCTTTTTTCACGGCAAAACCTATGGGTTCTTTAGTGAAATTCTCCTTTAATGGCAGGAATAATGTTTCAGGAAATTTAAGAGATTGAAACGAAGGAAAAGGCGCGGAGCTGACCATGGCATGGGCCTTTCCATTAAGCAGTTCCTGGATCGCCTGTGACTCATCATCAAATTGAAGTAATTTGGCTTTTGGAATGAATTTATGGGCCGCGGCTACAGATGTCGCCCCGAGCCTTGCAACTATGGTTATATCAGGAGTGTTGAAATCTTCAAGGCTGCTGAACCCGGCAGCCAACTCCTTGTGTGCCACCAGGGACATACCTGTGAAATCATAGGGATTGCTGAAATTGACCTTAAGATTGCGCTTTGGATTAATACCCATACCGCCGATGATGATATCAAACTTACCGGTTATAAGAGCAGGGATAATGCCATCCCATTTAGTGGGGACAAACTCCACCTTTACACTCATATCATTTGCCAGCCTGGCAGCCACATCAATTTCAAAACCGATCAGTTTTCCTGTCTTATCTTTCATTGCCCAAGGCACAAAAGTGGACATCCCGACTCTCAGAACACCCCGTTCCATAACCTGCTCAACAGTGCTTTCATTAATAAGCTCCTCCTGCTGAGTACATCCTAAAAAACTGATCATAATCGTACCTGAGACCAAAAAAATAAGCGAAATGGTATCAAACAGCAATAAACGCCTTTTCATGATTCAGCTCCTTTGGTCTTGATCTTTGATGTGCCTTATTTTCCTGCTATAACCTTCTAAAGTATCTGATTGAGAAATTTTTTTGTACGCTCTTCTTCAGGGCTTGTAAAAAAATGTTCTGCTGAGCCCTCCTCAACAATGCTGCCATGTTCCATGAAAATTACCCTGTCACTCACCTCCCTGGCAAAGCCCATTTCATGGGTTACAACTATCATGGTCATACCTTCCCTTGCCAGGGTTTTCATAACCTCAAGCACCTCGCCGATCAACTCCGGGTCCAGCGCGCTTGTGGCCTCATCAAAGAGCATCACCTTTGGCATCATTGCCAGCGCTCTGGCAATAGCAACACGCTGTTGTTGGCCTCCGCTTAAACGGCCCGGGAAATCCCCTGCCCTGTCAGCAATCTCCACCTTTTCCAGAAGGGCCATTGCGATATTTGAGGCCTCCTCCCTGCCCTTTTTAAGGACAATTCGCGGGGCAAGGCTTACATTATCAAGTATGGTCATGTGAGGAAAGAGATTGAATGATTGAAAGACCATGCCGATTTCTTTGCTTATGGCTCTGCGTTTTTTTTGCGTATCAAGGCTAGTCCCGTCCAGAGCTATTGAACCGCTGTCAATTTTCTCCAGGCTATTGATGCATCGAAGAAATGTGGATTTGCCTGACCCTGAGGGGCCTATCACAACAACTACTTCACCCCGTTGAATATTTACGGAAAAATTGCGAAGCGCGCAAACCCCATTGGGAAAGGTCTTATTGATATTGTCAGCAGTTATCATATATTCCGAGGGAGATGATCCATTCATACGCTCTTTCCTTTTTTCTATACCTTCAATCTCAGGTGATTCTCCAGAAAATTGACGGCAAAAGACATAGAGACAAGGATTATCAAATAGATTGCTGCAACCGTGAACCATATTTCGAAAACAAGATAGGTCTGGGATATTATCACACGTCCCTGCATGGTCAGATCATATATGGCAATGGTGCTGACCAGGGCAGAGTCTTTAACAAGCGATATGGCCTGGCTTGACAGAGGAGGAAGAATCCTCTGAATAGCCTGGGGAAGAATGATATCCCTGTAGGCCTGGAATCTATTTAATCCTAGGCTGTGGGCGGCTTCCCATTGCCCCTTATGGATAGAGATAATTCCTGATCGGAATATCTCTGACGCGTAAGCCCCTTCAAAGAGGCTTAATGCCAGAACCGCTGAAGTGAACCGGCTGATATCAAGCAATGGTGACAGGACAAAATAGATAAAAAAGAGCTGGACTATGAGCGGTGTGTTTCTGATTATTTCCAGATATAATCTGGCCAGACCTTTTGCCGCAAAAGAATTAGACAATCGCAAAAGAGCGGTAACCAATCCCAGAATAAATGATAAGATCAGGCTCAAACCGGAGATATGAAGAGTTACGATCAATCCGCCAAGGAGAGGTCCTGAGATAAAGCTGCCATTTTCAAATGAGAAGACATATTGCGGTATTTGATACCATTGCCAGTTGTAGTTCAGGATCCCAGTCCCACGGGCCATTAGCCACGCAATAATGGCAATGACAAACAGAAACTTGGTAATGTCAATAATTGAGGAATATCTTGACAATTATCTTACTCACTTAAAAATTGTACTCTTTTAATGCCTGAATTTTACAAGGTCATTGCTTGGTTTGCCAACCTCTTTATGCTTGGATCAAAGAAAATATATTTGCCTTTCCGGCAGAATCAAATAAGTGTTTTAATTCGATCCCACCCTTGTTCCGGTATATGCGCGCCTATCATCTGACACACATCATGACCGCACGCGGCAGCAATTTCCCCGCACTTTTCAATCGGCATGTTATTTACAAGTCCATAAAGGAAACCGGATGCCCATAAGTCGCCCGCGCCGGTTGTGTCGATGGCACTGCCATCACCTTTTATTCCTATCCTGCAGATATTACCATTACGGGCCACATAACTTCCTCTTTTGCCCACCTTAAGGACCGCAATCTCAGCGTCATCAGCCAGTTTTAACAGAGATTTTTCCTCATCCTTAATTCCTGTATAGGCCTTGGCCTCATCTTCATTTGCCAGAAGTATATCAACATAGTTCCTCACTATATTGGTAATGATATCTTTTGACGCTTCAACCACTGTAAAAGATGCAAGATCAAGGGATATTAATGCCCCGGCCTCTTTCGCGGCCTCGAGTGCCGCACAAATAAGCTCTTCATTGAATAGGAGATATCCTTCAATATGGACGATTGCAGCGCCTTGAAATTTTTCAGGTGTCATCTCGCCTGGCGAGGTTTTTGATGCCGCACCCAGAAAGGTCAGCATGGTTCGCTGGGCATCCGGGGTGATGATTGAAAGAACACGTCCGGTCGGGATTGAATCACTGATTTCCAAAACAGGCTCAACACTTTGATTTTTAAGGGAATCATCAAGCATTATGCCGAGTTCATCCCCTCCCCTTTTGCCTATGAATCTGGCATGACCTCCCAGTTTTCCAATTCCTATTATTGTATTACAGGCTGACCCTCCGGGGGCCATTGAAGGGCTCTGGCTTGACCGGGAAAGTATCATTTCCATCTCTTCAGGTTCAACAAAGGTCATGCCGCCTTTTACCGCCCCGGTGGCAGCAAGAAATTCATCACTTTCCCGGAGGAGGATATCAACAAGTGCGGAACCAACACCAACAACAAGAGAAGATTCATTATTTATTAAGATTTTTTGAGGCATATTTTGTCTCCGATATATTGACTTATACAGCAACCATCCGTAAAAAGATCAAATGTTTTTCATTCGGTCCTAAATCATCATTATTCCGGCTGCATATTCAATTAATACTAATGCGGCCCTGTTTTCAAGATAAAAAAAACCACGTCCTTTCGGAACGCGGCTTTATAAACATAATGTTTGATTCTATTAAATGCCCTGATACTCATTATAATATTGAAAGACCTTTTTCACATAGTACCGGGTTTCCTTGAATGGCGGAACACCGTCATACTGTCTCACTATTTTGCTTCCAGCATTATAGGCTGCTATGGCAAGCTCAAGATCGCCTTCAAACTGGACAATAAGCTTCCTCAGGTACTGAACACCCGCATCAATATTGTCCTCCGGATTGAACAGATCCTGCACCCCAAAAAAATCAGCCGTGGCAGGCATGAGTTGCATCAGTCCCTTCGCCCCTTTATAAGATTCAGCCAAAGGATCATAACTGGACTCTGCCATAATGATCGCTTTGATAAGGGCTGGATCAACACTGTATCTGTTTGCTGCTTTAAAAATGATTGGCTGAAACAGGTATTCCTTGGTAGTTGCCTTTAAATGTGGATAGACCTTTAAAGAGTCTGCGCTGGTTACATCAAGCATGGCACAGGGTCTTGCCTCCTTAAAGAGAGGTTCGGTACTGCCGTAAATTCCCTGTGAAGGAAATACAATAAATGAAATAAAAATAACTATTGAAATGATACCGGAAATCCATATTCCCGGTACCTTTTTTATTTGTGAATCGTTGTCCACTCAGTGCCTCCTTTTAAAAAAATTTTGTCAAACTAATACTTTAAAATTCTGTTGTCAACCCTGTTTAAGGATTTCAAATCCGTCGCCTAAATAGTAAATCATCAACAAGGACGTAGAATTTTGATTCTACTGATTGTATCTGGAAAATAAATGGCAGGGCTATTTCTAACCCCGCCATTATTAGTCTATATTATTCTACTCTATATCTTCTTTTCTTCTTTCGTGAATTCAAACGAACTCTGTGACATTCTCACATTTTCGGGATGCTGAATCTGATCATCCGGCAGGTAGGGTATACTTTCTCTCCATTTATCGCCGAATATATCCGGGCGTCCTTCTGGAAACATTCTTGGATACGGTACAGGCAGCTTATAAAGTTTTGCCGCGGTTCCACCCATTATCAGATTGATCTCATCCTGAGTCAGCCAGTCACCCACTCTATCGACTGTCCTCAATCCCCAGCCATAGAAATCAGGCTGATACGTTGGCACTGCCGGAAAATTCTTATACCCGAATGTCATTAATGACATTGTGTTTCGATATTCCAACTCCTTTTTCATCGGTCCGAATTTTCCAATTGTTTTTCTTACGATGTGCTGAGGTACATTACCGTAGTCATGCCCCCACATGAGCTGATTTGCGGTAACCCCGACCTCAAATGCGATCTCAAACTGTTTTTCACTCCATCCGCCTGTTTCCATGTAGACATTATCCAATGTCCCCACGATCTCATACATATCCCTGATGGCATCCATTCCCCTTATACCTTCGTCTTCAACTGCACCGTGTGTCTGGATAATCTTGGCATCAGGATTCATCTCGGATATTTTGACCAGCATATCAATCAGTTTCCAGTCTCTCTCAAAAATGAACTGATCATGACAGAGAACCGGAACATCATACTTGACTCCCAGCTCACAGATTGCTGCCCATTCATCGACCCTCTTATCAAAATCCACCTTCCCTTCAGCCCCGGGAAGCTGCCTGTGATAAGCGGAAGAACCTGGAGCAAACTCTCCGATCCCGACAAAGTGTCCTGTTTTCAAAGCCTCATCAACCTCTTGTATAGCGGCCTTGAATGCCCATTGCTCTTCACCGCGTATAGCCTTTAGAATTGTCATCTGATCACTGCAGCATGCCCTGAATTTGTTTGAGAATCGCTTCACTAGCTTTGCCTGGGATTCGTTGGTCGTTCCAGGAATACTGGGAAGAAGTACGGCCATATCAACACCATATCTCTCCATATCGTACATAGTTAGAAAGCTGTTATCAAAAGGTTCAAGCTCATACTCCAACCCGCTCCATTCACATTGTTCAACCTTTTCCCATCCTTCTTCGGTTGCGGGCTGATAAAGAGTTGTAATGTGGCAATGTGTATCAACGACAAACCTTGCTATACTTCTCATTTTTTTCTCCCTGGTTTTAAAGTTTAATATCCATTGGATCAAATAAAATTAGTTGGCCAGGAAACCTTGTTGCAACAACGTACATATGCAAATCAAATGTGTCAACTCAATCCTTAAGCCCAAATCCACCGCCTGAATTGACACCCCAGCCAACCATTTTCGAGGTGATTTTCAGCTATATATCAGTGGCATTGGCGGCGGCTTAATACCTGAATCCACTGTAATAAAGAGGTCTAGGATTCAAGAATTCCAGGATTCAAACGCTTGTAAAATTCAGCTAATATATTGACTTTTGATGGAAACTGACCTATTTGATAAATCAAAATATAATGGAGTACATACTGTGAATAACATTCAGACTACAACTGATTTTTTGGCATCAAAGACAAAAAACGCGCCTGAAATCGGGTTAATCACAGGGACCGGTCTTGGAAATCTGACAGAAGATATGGATATTGACTTCCGTCTGCCATATAAAGAGATCCCCTATTTCCCAACCTCAACGATCAAGGGCCATAAAGGAAACCTGGCCTGCGGCAGAATTTCCGGCAGGCAGGTCATAGCCATGGAGGGACGGTTCCATATCTATGAAGGGTATACCCCTCAGGAGATAACCTTCCCTGTAAGGGTTATGGCCAATCTTGGCGTAAAATATCTCTTTGTATCAAGCGCGGCAGGAGGTCTGAATCCTGAATTCAATGCAGGGGACCTTATGATATTGTCTGACCATATCAATTTGACCGGCAGCAACCCTCTTATCGGGCCCAATATGGACCGGTTTGGTCCCCGTTTTCCAGATATGTCAAAGGTCTATGATCCTGGACTTATATCCCTTACGGAAAAGAAGGCTCAAGATGCGGGGATCCAACTGCAAAAGGGCGTATATGCCGGAATCACAGGTCCCAGCCTTGAGACACCTGCTGAAACTCTGTTTCTCAAAATGGCAGGGGCTGACTCGGTAGGAATGTCAACGGTATTAGAGGTTATTGCAGGTGTCCACTGCGGCCTCAGAATAGCCGCAATCGTAGTTCTAACAAATATAAATCTACCCGATAGAATGGCACATGTCTCTATTGAAGAG
>JAFDJA010000258.1 GCA_019307745.1 Deltaproteobacteria bacterium
AGCCCGATAACCTGATTCAGATTGATCTATCCCTGTTCAATAAAAAATTCAAGGGGAACACCATAACCGCTAGAATAGATGGGAATAAGGTCTTGCCTTTTTATTCCAGGAAACAGATAGAGATGGAAAAGAGATTGGATGGCAGGAACCTGCAGATAGCTTGGTTAAAGGACCCTGTTGATGTGGCTTTTCTCCATATACAGGGCTCCGGTCGAATAAGCCTGCCGGACGGTAAGATGATCTCCGTGGGCTATTGGGCATCCAATGGTCGGCCCTACAAGAGTATCGGTCGATATCTGCTCGATAAGGAATATATGATAAAGGAAGAGATGTCCATGCAGGGGATCAGAAAATACCTGTCAGCGCATCCCGAGATAGTTGATGAGGTATTGAACCACAATCCTTCCTATGTGTTTTTCCGGGTCCTGGAAAACGGCCCTCTTGGCAATATTAGAGTCCCTCTTACTGCCGGCAGGTCAGTTGCCCTGGACTACAAGCTTTTCCCGAAGGGTGCGCTGTGTTTTATCTCCAGTGAGAAACCTGTGATTGATGGCAAAGGTGAAATCAAAGACTGGACGAAATTCTCCCGTTTTGTCATGAATCAGGATACTGGTGGAGCCATAAAGGGGACCGGCAGAGCAGATCTCTTTTGGGGAAATGATCAATACGCCGAACTTGCTGCGGGACATATGCAGCATGAAGGGCAACTCTATGTGCTTATCAAAAAGCCTTAAAATAATGGGGTCGCCTAGTGTTTTCAATAAATCTATACAATAAGATCTATTGATCCTTGCTGATTATCACCAGTAGTATCAGTAGACGTGGTTTGGTCTGTAGAACTGTTTAAATCATAAGCCAGCAAAGTAGAATCCGCATATTGCGGGACGGCCCTGGAAAATTGACCTTTTGAATTGTAGGTCAAATAAATGGAATTTTCTGAATCAGCAGGGTCCTTAATTGACTGTTCCATGAATAAATCATCGCTGTTTTGTTCAGGCTTAGAGCCTTCCCCATTGCCGGTCTCTTCAACTGCCCTGGTATCTTTTTGTTCAGTATTCTTATCAGCCTTGATATCCAACTGCGATGCGGTAATTTCAGATATAGAAGATATAGAATTTGTCACCATTTGAATTAACCTCCTTATATTAAAAAACCCGCTTCCGGTTGCCGGAAGCGGGTTATATATTGTCCACCGTCCACCTAGCAACCCCGCTGCCCTATCCGTGTTTATCGGACTTAGACCGGAAGCTTTGCGTCCCTACCTTTCAGTAGGTTTGCCCTTCAGTAAAATCGTTTACTATTCTTTACACTCTTATCATCGGCATCCCTGTAAAAAACTTTAATCTTTTTTTAAATAATAGAATTTTCCTGCCGAAGCATACAACCATGAGAGGATCCTGATTTATTTCGTGCAGGATCAATGAAGGAATGATATAATTCAAGAATATAAGGGGTTTATGCAAATCAAAGGTCATGATTTGACACCAATCATTCAGCAGATAAAACTCGGAATGTGAGATGATGACAAAACATCACGAAATACGATTTGGTGTTGTTGCGGTCAAGAAGGGATTTGTCATACCGGAGCAGGTCGTCGAGGCGTTGGAGGTTCAGGTCAGGGAGGATCTGTCCACCGGAAAGCATAGGCGTATCGGAAAGATATTGCTGGAACAACAGAAAATAGATGATTCTCAGCTTAATGAAGTCCTTCACACCTTGACATCGGAGATTCCTCTTGAAGGATAATAACTCAAATGAAGAGCATCTTGAAAGCGGTGCTTAATGAGCGATCTTTTCAATTTACATTAAAGAAATAATCTGTTCCTGCCGATATTATAAATTACCAGACAGGCTGTCTGCCTTTCTGTTAAAAAATAAAAAATAATTAACCCTCTTCCCCCTGAGTTACCTGCTCAACTCGGGGGCTTTTTTTTGGTCGGATGGCTACCTGGCGGGATTAATTATGAAGGAACAAAAGCTAAGGAACTAACCGCATTTTGTGAAACCGCAAAAATGACAGGTCATACAACCCTCTTCAAAGCTGATCGTCTGCCCGCATTCCGGACATGTCTCACCTATAAGAGTGTTCTCATGTTTCTGATTTCTTTTAAAATCTTTATTGTTCATATATCTCTTTTCAAAGACCCGACTGATGGCATCAGGTATGGACAGGACCAGCCCGTCTTTCTGAAAGACGGGGTGCTCGCCCCCAATACCCTTCAACTGGTTAACAATCTTCTCCACTTTTACACCTGATCTGAGAGCCAGGGAGACCAGTCGGCCGATGGCCTCGGTCTTTGCGGTTGTGGATCTCCCTGATTTACCAATAGTGGCGAAGACCTCGAATGGTTCCCCTTGAAGTTCGGTTACCGTGACATAGAGATTACCCATTCCCGTGGCCATCTTGGTGGTGAAACCTTCAAGTGTCTCAGGCCGGTTCTTGACATCCGCAACGGAAGATATACTCTCTTTAGACTTATCATCAAAGCTGAGGACCTGATTTTCTTTACTGCCATCCCTGTAAATGGTCACACCCTTGCATTTCAGTTTATAGGACAGGTCATAGACCTTCATGACATCATCAATAGTAGCATCCCTGGGCAGGTTGACGGTCTTGGAAACAGCGTTGTCAGTATACTTCTGAAAGGCTGCCTGCATTCGGACGTGCCATTCCGGTGTCACATCGTGGGCCGTTACAAAGACCGCTCTGATGTCCTCGGGGATCTCTTTTATCTCACTGATACTCCCTTTTTGGGCTATTAAGTCCATCAGCTCAGGACTATAGAAACCCCTCTCTTTCGCCACTGTTTCAAAATACGGATTCACCTCCACGAGCTCATCATTATCCATGACACGCCTGGTAAAGTTGAGGGCAAAAAGTGGTTCTATGCCGCTGGAGCACTCTGCAAGAATACTTAGTGTCCCGGTTGGGGCAAT
>JAFDJA010000031.1 GCA_019307745.1 Deltaproteobacteria bacterium
AACTTGATGCCAATGTTTCTCAAGGGAACTGTGACATTATTGTATTAAAATCTGTTGATCTGTCGGAACAAGACTATGAAGTTTTTGGACAAATCAAGTTAGGTGATACTAGATTCTCCCCGGATTGTGATGAATCTACAGCTCTTAATTTTTTAAAAAACGAGGCATGTACTCTACAAGCAAATTTGGTCAATATTACAAAGGAGGTATCACCCGGCCTGGATTCTTGTTATAGATGTGAAACTGAGTTTATTCGATTGGATATGGAAATGGAAGAAATCGCAAACCTGGCGATAAAGACTTCCGAACAAATTGAATCTGACGAAGAAAACAAAAAAGATTCAAAACAAAGTAATGCTTTTCATGTAATTGGAGGTACAATTGGATTCGTTTTTGGATTCACAATTGTAGTTGATTAATATACTAACAATATTACGGGAAGGGGATGATCTGTGAAAATGGGGAGCTTTTTGATACGCTCTGAGAATGGCGCAGGCAATGCAATGCATTACGCCCTCACAGTTCTTTAGGGTATATGCGCCTGCTCAGTAGACGCTACAGTGGGAAGATAATTATTGGATTACAGGGGAAATTATCCCTAGTCAAATTCAGGTAAAACTTGCAGTATGAGTGGTACCGCTATCGGGGGCAGGTCAGTTTGAGAGACCTATGAGAGGCAGCGGGGGTGACCCTGCTGCCTACTCGAAATAGCATACCAGCTTTTATACTAATTTATTTTGAGCTGAGATCCCTCGTCATTCTCTACATCAGCTTTACCTTCTCCTGCCTTATTATCCGTAAATGTGCAACCATTCAGGTTTGCTTCAGCGCTAGTTTCATTTGACAGGACTCCACCACCTTTACCTGCATAATTATTAGTGAATGTGCTGTTACTTATTTCAATGATTGTCGAATCCGTATTATTTATAGCACCGCCTCTCCATCCCGCTCTATTACCTATGAACGTACTGTCTTTTATAGTAACAATTGTATGTTCAAGCTGCGAAGCGCGGGTTATGGTATAGACAGCAGCGCCATGCCCGTTAGTTGAATTGTTTTCAAAGGTACAATTCATGATCTGGGGCCTTGCGCCGTAATCAAAATAAGTAGCTCCACCTCTCCATTTTGCCGTATTGTTTTTAAAGATACAGTTTTCAATAGTGCTCTTTACGCCAACCCTATCAAGGATGGCTCCACCCTGTTCTGCGGTGTTTTCAAAAAATGAGCAATTTTTTATCACAGGTTCAGACTGGTTGTAGCTATAGATAGCTCCACCTTCAATTGCATTATTTTTTGTGAATATACAGTTTTCAACTACAGGTGAAAAAGCTATAGTCGTAGCAGATCGTGGCAATTCCCCTACTCGATTTTCAAAATTTACAAGCCCCCCACCTTTTGCGTTTTGAAGCAGTCCATTTGCATTCCCTCCGGTGATGGTAAAACCATTGATAAGTGCTTTTTCAGCTCCCTTGATTACATGGTATGAATTATCTCTATTATCGATTGGGATTCCGATATCACCACTAAGAATAGTTATGTTTTTGCTTGAATCGCGCTCTGAGCGTTTCTTTTCATTGCCATTGAAACCGCCAAATATTTTAACTCCTGACCTAAGGTCATAGGAAATCTGCCTGTTTTCACCGTCGGTTGGTTTATAAGTGCCCTCTGCAACCCATACCTCAGATCCTGCTCTGAAGGCATAATTTAAGGCTTCCTGAATGTTTTGAAAAGCTGTTTTCCAAGCTTTGCCATCCCAGGGGCCATTGCGGTTGTCGACGTCTACATAAACCACAGGTTGTTTATTAAGAGAAGAGTCAGCCTGTCTTTCATATGCACCCATATCCACGGCAGGTTCTGTTGTCAATGCTGTCCTGCCCCGGCCACGCCTACCCTTGCCGCCGGAAGGGGAAGGGCCCGTGGCAATCTTACCTGCCATGGTTCCGTCTGCTATTGCCTTGTCATTATACCTGTTGTTTCCCTCTATATCTGTTTTTGTTGCCTCGAACCCATTTGCCATATCAATGCATGGTGATCCGGGTTGTAACCTGAAATCATTATTTTCCGCGTCAACAAACATGGGATCAGCGTCCACGTTTCCTGTGCCCGGATAACCACCTTCAACACATGAGTAGGTAACTACCGGGTTGGACATGTGCCAGTTAACTATTTCCGCAGGACCTATAGGAGCAGTGTTGCCCCATACTATAGAGTTCGTGATGATTGGGTTGTTAGCAGGACCGGTACCCTGATAAAGTGCAGCGCCCATATCGTCGGCGCTGTTTCGTGTAAATGTACAATTGGTAATGATCGGACATGATGAGCCGTCATTGCCTATTGCCCCACCTTTGTCAGCAGAATTGCCCGCGAATACACAATTGATAATTGTGGGGGAGCAACGGAAGTCATTGTATATTGCACCGCCCTTGCCGTCACACCTGTTATCAAGAAACGTGCATCCTATGAATGTAGGATCTGTGCCAAGGTCATTGCCTATTGCCCCACCTCTGCCGCGTGCGTAATTATTGATGAAGGTACAGTTAATTAAAGTTGGCGTGGGATCGCTTACATTTTGTCCTCCCGGGCCACCCATTCTACCCTGCCGTGAAGACATGTTATACATTGCGCCGCCTTTACCAGCCTCGTTGTTTTTGAATATGCAGTTTTTAATTGTTGGAGCACATTGAAAATTAATCATACCCGCTCCAAAAGGAGATTTTGAACTTCCGCTCATAACAATCTGAGGAGTTATGTGGACCGGCTGCCTTCCCTCAGGGCTCAACTGTGGGCCTCCTGCTGTTGAAGTCTGATTATTGCCTGGAGATGATTTTCCGGCAGGACTGCCCGCACTCTGTGGAGGCCTTCCTTTACCTTTACCTCCTTTTCCGGAAGGAGAACCTTTCCCTGGTCCCGGTGGTCCACCCGGTCCTCCTCTTCCGCGTCTTCTGCTGTTTCCGTCAGAAATTGTGAAGCCGTCTATAATCGCATCATCCGCCCCGATAACAACATGCGTTGAGTTATCGGTCTTCTCACCTTGTTTCCCGATATCACCACTTAAAATGGTTTCGTTTTTTCCCCAATCTCGTTGTTCAATCTTCGTCTCTGTTCCTTTAAAACCACCCAAAAGGGCAACACTTTCCTTCAGCTCAAAAGCGATATCCTGGTCGGTTCCGTCAGTGGGCTTATATGTCCCTTCTGCTACCCAAACTTCTTTATCACTTTTTTGGGCATCATCAAGTCCTTCTTGAATTTTCTGATACGCAGTAGCCCAGGAATTTCCGTCCCAGGGGCCTTTAGTGTTATCAATATCAACAAAAACAACCGCCCATCCTGATGCAGGTGCAAGGAGCATAAGCATCATAAAACCCAGACATTTTTTAATAGAAAATCTCTTTCTCATAATTTGCCTCCTTGAAATGTTAACAAAGATGTTGGCCTTTCCTGTGTGCACATTTTTCAAAGAATTAAATAAAAAGCAAAAAATATGCCGCAGGCTTTCCTGGAATAGTAATGTTAGTAATAACAATAAGTACGTTCTGTTTTGGGATGTTTTTTTATTTCCGGTATATTCCGTGTCTGGATAAATAGTACTCAGTGAAGAATTATTTCGGTTAAAAGTATACTCTTTTGCCAAGTGCTTTTCAATTGGAAACACCCGAAAAACATTAAATCATCCCACCTTTGTCGCATAATCCATTGTCTCTCCGGTTTATAACGTCTTTCCACATTTATTTGTAGAATTATTTTTAACCTTGACCTAAATAAACTCATTTTGATAAATTAATTTAATCCAGATGCGGGCTATAATAAATTCCAGAAATTATACATCTCTACTTATATTGGCAGTAAAAACTAAAGATAGCCGGGCTGCCGGATGTGACACAGTTAAAGTCACAGTATGGATATCTCGGTTTCATATTGTAAAGAAAGAAAGGAGAGAATGAAATAAAAACGAAATATTTATTATTAAGAGTTCTGATACTAGCACTTAGCATGGCTGTTGCAGCAGGGTTATTCAAGGAGAGCAGTCTTTTCGTCTAATTTCATTTTTCGACCAATTGATTAATCAAGGCATATGGCACTTTATTTAGGGATATCTGAATATTCTCAATCAGGGCTATAAATAGGAAAGCAGGAGAATGCTATATTACATTGGTAAATTTAAGGAAGATATTAATATTTACTAGTCATAAAATGAGAGGAGGAATAAAATGAAAAAAGTTTTAATCATGATGGCCTTCATTTTCCTTGTATCCATTCCAGTATCCCTTATGGCAATGCCCACAATTTATCCCGCTGGTACAACTGTCTACAATCCTGAAAAGTGCTGGAACGGGTTTACTGTCCTCTCTGTTCTACCACATCATGACACCTACCTTATCGACATGAACGGTAATGAAGTTCACAAGTGGAAAGACTCCACTGGCATGCCTGCCAGAGTTTATCCCGGTGGTCACCTTATGGCCAGCACACGCTATTGGTCAAAAGGACGTCAGGATCACAAGACTCTGCAGCTCAAGGACTTCAACAATAACATCATCTGGGAATTCCGCAAGTGGGAAGAAGTTCCTGCTGATCCAGGCGAACCTGAAAGTTCCCCGGGCAATATGTGGATCGCCCGGCAGCACCATGACTATCAGATTGCCGGCAACCCTGTTGGATACTATGCACCTGGCATGGAACCCACCCCTGGCAAGGGCAAAGTGCTGATTCTCGGGCACACAGTTTACAACCAACCTGAAATCAACAAGAACCTATCCATCATTGACGACGTGCTATACGAAGTCACCCAGGAAGGCAAGATTGTATGGACATGGAAGGCAGGTGAACACTTCAAGGAATACGGCTTTGACGCTGATGCCATCGAAGCCATGCAAGGCATCAAGCAGTCAAGAGGCGGAAGCATTGATTGGTGGCACCAGAACTCTGCCTCCTACCTCGGCCCCAACAAATGGTATAATCAAGGCGACGAACGATTCCATCCTGACAATATCATTTTGGACAGTCGCAACGCTAACGTAATTTGCATCATCAGTAAGAAGACCGGCAAGGTTGTGTGGAAATGCGGCCCCAACTATGACAAGGAGCCTGACAAGAATCTTGGCTGGATCATCGGCCTTCACCACGCGCACATGATTCCCAAGGGCCTGCCTGGTGAAGGCAACATCCTCATATACGACAACGGCGGCTTTGCTGGTTACGGAAAGCCCAATCCCATGGCCCCAAGCGGCAGCAACATCGTCAAAAGGGACTACAGCCGCGTCATTGAGTTCGATCCGATCACCAAAACAATCGTGTGGGAATACTCCCCAAAGTTTCTCAGATATTTTAGCTGGGATAACTTTCGTCAGTACAGCCCGTACATCAGTGCCGCACAGCGTCTGTCTAACGGCAACACTATGATCACCGAAGGTGGCATGGGCCGAGTGTTTGAAGTCACTGCTAAAGGTGAACTCGTTTGGGAATTTGTGAGCCCTTACGTCGGTGTTGAAGGCCCTCCAAGCAGCGCTCCCGTTCATATGAGCTATCGCGCTTATCGTGTGCCTTATAAATGGGTTCCGCAGCTCAAGAAACCTCAGGAGATCCCTGTTGTACCTCCCAAGTATGGACAGTTCAAAATTCCTGCCGGTGGTTCGTGGGAAGGCGTTGATGCCGTCCGTCCATGGGTAGCTGTTCCCAAAGGGAAGGGTACCGGTAAAAAGGGTGCCGGTAAGAAGGGTGCCGGTAAAAAGGGTGCTCAATGAGAATAAGAGGAGGAATAAAATGGATAAGAAACTTTTTTCAGGGATTATTTTTGCAACCATCATTCCAGCTTTGATATTAATCTTTAGCGCAACCGGCTTTTCACAGATGGAGGGTGAGGCATTCATGGAGATGGAGGACAAAAACAAGGATGGCAAGGTATCACGTGACGAGTTTGGAGGGCCTCCGGATGACTTTGATTGGTTTGATAAGGATAAGGACGGGTTTATCGTGTTGGGTGAAGCACCCGGAGGAGATAATCCGCCTCCACCGGGAGGTAAAGGAGAACCAGCAGGCGGAGCAAAAAGCACAAAAGGTAAAGGCCAGGCAAGTGTTCAAGTGCCCGTAGATGCCAAACCTTTATATGGGCAGGGTTTTATCAAAAAGTTTGATTTTGACAAAGACGGCAAAGTAAATCATGATGAGTGGGAAGCTATCAAGCCAATGACGGTATACGCGAATAATCACTGGCCTGAATTTGATAAAAATAATGATGGATTTATCACGATTGACGAAGCGCCAGAACCGGAATGAAATAGCAGAACAGTAATACTAATATCCTAAGAAGGAGGAGAGTATACGAAAAAAAAGACATAACAGGAAGTTGGTTGTCCTGCTGGGATTAAGATTATCGTTTTTAGAAGATAAAGTTCTGATGTAAGTACCTAACTCTGATGTTAATTATCTAAAAGGAGGGAGAACATATCATGTTTAAAAAAAGTTTAAGCACCTTGGCGGTTGGGATACTCTTTACCATGGCCTTTTGCCCGGTACATGCCTATGAAGCATTCCAGGGGCCGGCAGAGCTGATCCAATATGATGCGGCAAAGGCCTACAATGGATATACTCTGTTTTCTCCTTTTAGGGGTAAAAACAGTTACCTGATCGACATGTCCGGGAACGTTGTCCATATGTGGCCATATCCTGAAGGCTGGTCAAGTCCGGGACAAGAGGCAGTCGAAAAGCATGCCCGGTTATTGGAAGACGGAACTCTCCTTCGAGGGACCATCGATCGATCCAAAGGAGGAAGAGGGGCTTCATATCAGATATTGGATTGGGGAGGAGTTGTTAAGTGGCAGTTTAAAGATCCAAGAGAGGGCTACTCGGCCCATCATGACTTCCGTATGATCTGGAACCCAAAACTCAGGGCAAATACCCTCATGTACGTCGCCTCCAAATCTGTAACCCATGAACAAGCCATAGCTTTAGGATGTGATCCTAATCTAAGGAGTAATTATAGGTCGGCTCCGGATGGGATCGTTGAAGTAGATATGAACGGTAATGTTGTATGGGAATGGAACATTTCCGATCACCTCATACAGGACATAAACCAGGACCTTCCGAATTATGGTGTTGTGAAGGATCACCCTGAAAAGCTAGATCCCAATTTCGGTGGAGGAAGGAGAGGAGACTGGATCCACACCAATTCTTTTGATTATAACGAAACGCTGGATCAGGTAGTTATCAATAATTCGACTAATAGTGAGTTCTATGTTGTCGACCACGGGGGTACCTTCATCCCTGGAGATCCTGAGGGCAGCATCGCCCTGGCTGCCGGTCCTAAAGGAGATTTTCTTTTCCGTTGGGGTAACCCATGCGTTTATGACTCAGGTGACTGCCCGTCGGTGTCGACCGAGGGAACATCCAGTGACAATGGTCACACACAGGTATTTTTTACACATGATATTCAGTGGATTAGGGAGAAAGAGATTAGATCGGGATGGAAGTTGCCGGGTTCAGGCCATTTCCTGATTTTCGATAACGGCTCCCGTCGTCTGGGACAGGTATATTCCTCAATATTGGAGATAGATCCCTACGACGGTCCCATGGAGAATGGCAATTATATCCCTGAAGTGAAAGCTGGTTATGCCAGTAGAAGTGAACGTGGCGGGAAGAGAGGTGGTCAGCCGCCAAAGGTCTCCAATCAGGTGGTATGGAGTTTTAAATCTACTTCGCCGAACGCCTTTTATGGCAATTATATTTCCGGATGCCAGCGTCTCCCTAATGGAAATACCCTGATCGATTCGGGTCCTCATGGTCATTTCTTCGAAGTAACCGAGGGAGGGGAAGTGGTTTGGGAATACATTAATCCTGTTGGTGATAGAACTCAGGGTGATTATGGGATCTATGAGCTTATGAATGACAGATCTGGTACCCGTTTCAACTCTGTTTTCAGGTGTGCACGTTATGGGCCTGACTATCCGGGACTTGCTGGTAAGGATTTAATACCAAAGGGGCTAATTACACAAATCCACACTGACGAACCCAAAGCACCTCCCCGTGGTGCCGCAAAAGGCGGTGAAAAAGGCAGTAAAGGTGGCAAGGGCGATAAGGGCGGTAAAGGCGGTAAAAAATAGTTCTTTTAAAGCGATGTGAAAAGATTAATTTGAGCAGCATGTAAAATAAATCATCAGGTTCATTTTAATGTGGTGCTGAATCAGCTAAATGTTATTAAAAGGCAGGGCCATTTTGGCCCTGCCTTTTTTGTAAATACCCCAATGATTTGCATAGCTTCTTTTCATTCTGAGACTTAGGCTTTCTGCTGAGACTGTCAAAAAAGTCCAACGACCTTAAAAAAAACGTTTAAAAAAAGGTGCTAAACCGGCGAAGCGTCATAAAGCTTCTTATATTCTCCATTCTGCCTCACCTCCTTTCAGGCTATGACATACTCTACTATGCACCTTAATATCCTCTCCAGTTTTTTGGGGGTAATTATAATATATCTTATTAAATAAACCTTGACTGAAACCAATCCCAAATATAGGATCCTGTTTCCGATCGTCACATACAGAATCATTAAGAGCAAATGCTGGAACCCTGAAACCCTGGTCGCAGATCAAGCTTTAGCATGAAATCCTAGACCCTTTTATCACAGTAGATTGTGATACCCTTCAATATTGTTTATGCAATATTCTGGTTATACATAACAATGATTCAACTTGACTTATATAAATACGATTGGATAATTTAAGGCTTAATGTGTAAAGTTTGATGAGGTTTATTTTGGGAGTGTCAAATTTTTGATGAAAAGGCGGAGAAGTTTATCAACCTGGTCAACAATGACCCTTATTTTCTATGTATCAGGATTCGACTCCCCATTTTACAATCAGAGGGCTGAACCTAAGATATATAGCTGTGAAGAAGCAGGCAGAAGTTATGAGAAATATCAGACCGGATATCAACCAATTACTGACATCAGTTTTATGTAAAAATAAGAAGGCCTTTAAACAGATGCTTAATTCCAATTCAATGAAACATAAAGGTTATCCACCTCTCCAGGGGCTTTATAACCCTCAATTCGAACATGACAGTTGCGGTGTCGGATTTGTTGCAGATATCGAAGGTATAAAAAGGCATGATATTATTGAAAAAGGTATCTGTATTCTTGAAAACCTAATGCACCGCGGGGCAATAGGCGGCGATATGTCGACGGGTGACGGGGCCGGAATCCTCTTCCAATTACCTGATCAATTTTTCAGAAAGGAATGCCCCGGGGCAAAAATAAGACTGCCAGATAAGGGACCCTACGGGGTTGCCATGGTTTTTATGCCCCGTGAACCTGAATTATTCAATAAATGTAAGAAGTTATTTGAAGAAACACTGGAATCTGAAAATCATGAGTTTCTTGGATGGCGCACGGTTCCGGTGAATACAGATGCTATTTCCGGCCAGGCAAAAGAGACCTGCCCTGAAGTTATGCAATGCTTTATTGACGGCAAAGGGATGAATATCGAGGAGTTTGAGCGAAAACTTTACATTACAAGAAGGATTATTGAAAAAAATGGAGAGGAATTTAATTTAGGGAAAGGCTGTTTTTATATACCTAGCATGTCATGCAGGACGATAGTGTACAAAGGGATGTTTACAGCACCTCAACTTTCCGGATTTTATGTTGATCTGCACGATCCGGAACTTGCCAGTGCGGTTGCGGTAGTCCATCAGAGATACAGTACCAATACATTTCCTTCATGGGAACTGGCTCAGCCCTTCAGGTACCTGGCGCATAACGGAGAGATAAACACACTCCGAGGAAATCTCAACCATATGCGGGCCAGGGAATCCTCTCTTGAATCGCCACTGTTTGGCAATGATTTAAAGCAAGTTTTCCCTGTTATTGATGAGAAAGGGAGTGATTCATCCTGTCTTGATAATACGCTTGAACTACTCGTGAATGCCGGGCGAACCATATCACATTCCCTGTTGATGCTTATCCCGGAAGCATGGGGGATCAAGTATCCGATGGGCCCTGATTTAAGGGGGTTTTTTGAATATCATGCGGGTATGATGGAACCCTGGGATGGACCTGCCGCTGTTGCTTTTTCCAACGGGACCCAGACAGGGGGCCTTCTTGACCGGAATGGTCTGCGTCCTGCCAGATATACCATAACAAAAGGCGGCCTTATTGTTTTTGCCTCTGAAGCCGGAGTACTCGATATTCCCCCTGATGAAATTGAAGAAAAAGGGGCTCTGCGACCGGGCGAGATTATCCTGGTGGATTTGGAAGAAAAGCGTGTGCTGAAAAACGGAGAAGTAAAAACAATCTGTGCCAGGAAACAGCCGTACAGGCGGTGGGTGGAAGAAAACAGAATTTCTTTACGAGGTTTTTATGGCGATGTAGGGCCTATTGAACCGGATCTTGAACATCTTTTCATGAGACAGAAACTATTTGGATACACCCGGGAAGATATAGATATGATTATTGAATCCATGGCATCAACCGGACGGGAACCGGTTGGGTCCATGGGGAATGACACCCCCCTTGCCGTTTTTTCTGAGAAGAGCCAGCTTCTTTACAGCTATTTTAAACAGCTTTTTGCCCAGGTGACAAATCCTCCCATCGACCCTGTAAGAGAAGAGCTTGTCATGTCTCTTATGACATTTATCGGAAATCCCGGTAATATTATGACCGAAATCCCCCGGAATAGTCGTTTGATAAAACTTAGGCACCCGATACTTGCCAATGAAGACCTGAAGAGAATCAAAAACATCAAAACTGAAGGGTTCCGCAGCAGTGTGGTCCCAATGGGTTTTCCGGCCGGCGGTAAGGGAAAAGACCTTGAAGATGCCGTCAAGATCCTTTGCGACAAAAGTGAAAGGCTGCTTGAAACAGGATCTTCCATTATTATCCTCACTGACAGAGACCTCCCTGAAAACAATGTGCCCATACCGGCCCTGCTGGCTGTCTCAGCATTAAACAGGTGTCTGGTAGAGCAAGGAAAAAGGACAAGTGCGGGTATTGTAGTTGAGACTGGTGAAGCCCGGGAAGTTATGCATATTGCTCTTCTATTAGGCTACGGGGCTACTGCGATAAATCCTTATCTGGCATTTGAATCGATTGCGGCAATGTCAATTCAAAACAGGTTTGCCGGGCATATTGATGTGGAACAGGCCATTGAAAATTACATCAAGGCGTTGTGTAAGGGAATTCTCAAAACAATGTCAAAAATGGGCATATCAACTTTAAGAAGTTACAGAAATGCCCAGGTTTTCCAGGCGGTCGGTCTGCATAGTGATGTTGTTGATAAATATTTTACAGGTACCATGTCCCAGATCGAGGGGGTTGGGCTTGATGAAATTGCTTTGGAAGCAAACAACAGGGATCAGGACGCGAATGATAAAAACCCGGGTGCTCCGGCGATTTTATCTTCCGGGGGGCGTTACAAGTTTCGAAAGGGCGAAGAAAGGCACCTGTGGACCCCTGAATCAATCACTGTGCTACAGAATGCTGTAAAAACAAATGATTATACCATATACCGCAAGTATGCTGAGATGATCAACAACACGGCAAAGGAACAATCGACGATCCGGGGGCTTTTTTCTTTCAAACAAAGAAAACCGGTACCGATAGTTGATGTTGAACCGGCAGAAGAGATCATAAAAAGGTTTGTGACAGGCGCAATGTCTTTCGGGTCAATAAGCAGAGAGGCCCATGAAACGATTGCCATTGCCATGAATCGGATTTCAGGAAAGAGCAACAGCGGGGAAGGGGGGGAAGACCCAAATCGATATACCCCTGATCCAAACGGTGACAACCGGTCGAGCGCGATTAAACAGATTGCAAGCGGTCGATTCGGAGTTACAACTGAATATCTTGTCAACGCAAAGGAGCTTCAGATAAAAATTTCACAAGGGGCAAAGCCCGGAGAAGGGGGGCAGTTACCGGGCCATAAGGTAAATGATGAAATCGCCCGAATTAGGCATTCAACACCTGGTGTAACGCTGATCTCGCCACCCCCCCACCATGATATCTATTCTATTGAGGATCTGGCCCAGCTTATATTTGATCTGAAAAACGTGAATCCTGAAGCCAGGGTATCGGTAAAGCTTGTCTCTGAATCAGGTGTTGGCACCGTGGCTGCGGGCGTAGTTAAAGGTTTTGCGGACATGGTCCTGATAAGTGGAAGTGACGGTGGTACAGGGGCGGCTCCTCTCTCTTCGATAATGCATGCAGGTGCTCCGTGGGAGATCGGGCTCGCGGAAACACAGCAGACTCTTATTCTCAATGAACTTAGGAGCCGTGTTCGTCTTCAGGTCGATGGGCAGATCAAGACAGGCCGGGACGTGATAATCGCTGCTTTATTGGGAGCTGAAGAGTTTGGATTTGCTACCTCTATTTTAGTAACACTCGGGTGCGTCATGATGCGTAAGTGTCAAAAAAATACATGTCCTGTAGGAGTCGCAACACAAGACCCAAGGCTTCGCAAACTGTTTAAAGGGAAGCCGGAATATGTTGTGAATTTTCTTACCATGGTGGCAGATGAAACCAGGGAATATATGGCGCAATTAGGACTGTATAAATTAGATGACTTAATCGGCAGATCAGACCTCCTGGATATGAATCGGGCAATCGATTTCTGGAAGGCCAGGGGGCTCAATTTTTCCGGAATCTTTTATCATCCGGAGAGTAATGGGAACAGCACAGTGCGTCAGACAGAATCCCAGCCCGGCCGCACAGACAACGTGATAGACAAGGATCTTATTTTAGCGGCGGAAGCATCTCTTTCATCAATGAAAAAAACCAAAATAGACCTTCCGATAAAAAATTCCAATCGTAGTGTAGGGACAATGCTTTCAGGGGAGATTGCCAGAAGATACGGCAACCATGGCCTTCCGGACAACACCATTACATGCAGATTTATAGGCTCGGCAGGGCAGAGTTTTGGCGCGTTTGCGGCCCGGGGTTTAACGATGATCCTGAATGGAGAATCTAACGACTATCTGGGCAAGGGGCTGGCAGGCGGCAGAATCATTGTAAAACCAAACGCCGGGAGCAAGTTTGATCCATCAGCAAACATCATTGCAGGAAACGTCCTGCTTTACGGTGCCACTGCCGGAGAAGTGTATATTAACGGAATGGCCGGCGAAAGATTTGCGGTACGAAACAGTGGTGTATTTGCTGTTGTAGAGGGAGTAGGAGACCACGGGTGTGAATACATGACAGGCGGCAGGGTTGTGGTCCTTGGTGAAACAGGAATAAACTTCGCAGCAGGCATGAGCGGGGGGCTCGCATATATATACGATCCCGACCAGCATTTTGATGGACGATGCAACCTGGACATGGTGGATCTGGAACTGGTTACCGAGCAAGAGGACATCAATGAGCTGAAAACAATGATAAAGAGTCATTTTGAATATACGGGCAGCATTCGTGCCAGCCGGATACTTTCACACTGGGATGAGATGCTGCCTTTTTTTGTAAAAGTCTTTCCTATGGAATATCGAAGGATACTGGGTAAAATGAGCGCTGATGATCAGGCTACTGAAAGGCAGGAGGTCCAGGATGGGTAATCCGACCGGTTTCATGGATTATGAAAGAAAAGAGCCGGGATACCGGCCAAAGCATGAGCGCATAAAGGATTTCCGGGCAGTGGAATATGAGCCGGCTGAAGATTATATTCATGATCAGGCTGCCCGGTGTATGGATTGCGGTACCCCTTTCTGCCATGCTTACGGATGTCCGGTAGCAAATATTATTCCTGAGTTTAACGATTTTCTTTACAGGGGGCTGTGGCAGCAGGCCCTTGAAATATTGCTCTCAACAAATAATTTCCCTGAGTTTACAGGCCGGATATGCCCGGCCACGTGTGAAGCAGCCTGTGTTGCGGGTATTAATACCGCTCCTGTGGCGATTAGGCAGATAGAACTTGCCATTATTGAAAAAGGATTTGAAAAAGGTATATTCAATAGCGCGCCACCCATTGAATATTTTGATAAAAGAGTCGCTGTTATCGGGGCAGGGCCTGCTGGTCTGGCAGTTGCCGATACCCTTAACAAGGCAGGATTCAGAGTAACGGTGTTTGACGAAGCAGAACAGCCGGGCGGGCTGTTAAGATACGGAATTCCCAATTTTAAAATGGAAAAATGGGTTGTCGATCGTCGTATAAAACTCATGGAACAGGAGGGGGTGGTTTTTGAGAGGGGTATTATTGTGGGAGCCGATATCTCCGCCCGATATCTGAAAAGACATTTTGACGCCATATGTCTTGCCTGTGGTGCCAGGAAGCCCAGGGACCTGTCTGCTCCGGGCAGAGATCTTGCCGGCATTCACTTTGCCCTTGATTACCTGATTCAGCAAAATAAAAGAGTCGGAGGCGAACAACTGACAAGTAGTGATGAAATTCTTGCTTATGGCAAATCGGTTGTGGTTATTGGAGGCGGTGATACAGGGTCCGATTGTCTAGGTACGGCACTAAGACACGGGGCTAAAAATGTTGTCCAGTTGGAAATTCTGTCGAAGCCTCCGCCGGAAAGATCTGAAAAGACTCCCTGGCCCATGTGGCCGCTTGTCCTCCGGGAAACACATGCCCATAAAGAGGGCGGGGAAATTAAGTGGGCTGTAACAGCAAAGGCGTTTGAGGGTGAAAAAGGAGTTGTAAAAAAGATCCATTGTGTCGAAGTCGAATGGCAGACAAAAGAAGGCGGATCAGCACCGGTAGCCGTGGAAGGATCCGACTTTGACATTGAGGCAGATCTTGTCATTCTTGCCATGGGTTTTATGGGCCCTGGAAACAACAGTCTCATAGAGAATTTTGATCTGCATCTTGACGATAGAGGCAACGTGTGGGCGGATCAAAATGGGATGACCAGTATCAACGGTGTATTTGTTGCCGGGGATATGGCGACAGGGCAGTCTCTTGTTGTAAAGGCCATAAATTCCGGGAGAGAAATTGCAACTGGTATTATTGAATATCTTTCAGCTTAGGGTAGAGTAGAGGAATGAGATTCTCAGTTCTCTCCTCTACCCTAAATGGATACCTATGAAATGGATATGATGATGCTAGGTTAAATCCCATCAACTTTAAAATAATTGACCTGAAAGCTCACAATAACTAACTCAGATCGCATCACGATAGATAGAGATTATATTACCTATACTACTGTCACACTTTTCACCAGTTGCTTACCAGCACCATTCGTATAATTCAGTACAGAAATCTATAAACATGACCAACCACTTATCAGGTTTATTTCACTAATCTGGCCAAGGCCTCGCGGACACCAGAGGCATAGTCCGGATGAACTTTTTCAAAATGCTCCAGTTGGCGTTCTATAATCTCATCCGGAACACCCTGCATTGCTTCAGCGATGTTGGAGAATAGCCGGGCCTTTTGTCCATCATCGAACAGGTTGAATAGGGCCCTTGGTTGACCGTAATCGTCATTCCCCTCCCTATGGTTGTAGCGGTTGGCATCCCCGGAAATCTTCAATGGCGGTTCGGCAAAACTCGGGTCTTCCATAGGCCCATTAAAAGAGTTGGGCTCGTAATAAGCATCCGGATTAGGAAAGTTTGCGGAAAACCGCATCTGCCCATCTTTGTGATAGTGATTAACCGGGCATTTTGGTGCGTTGATGGGCAGGGCCTCGTAATGGGTACCGAGGCGGTAACGATGAGCGTCGGCATAAGAGAATACACGCGCCTGTAACATCTTGTCCGGTGAAAAGCTGATGCCTGGCACGATGTTGGATGGTGAAAAGGCTGCCAGCTCAACTTCGGTGAAGTAGTTCTCCGGGTTGCGGTTCAGTTTCATGATGCCCACATCGATCATGGGATAGTCACCATGAGGCCAAACCTTGGTCAGGTCAAAGGGGTTGTAGGAAGTCTTTTCGGCGTCTTCCTCCGGCATGACCTGAATTTGAAATCGCCACTTCGGAAAGTCACCCTTCTCAATTGCATAGAATAGATCCTCCTGGGTCGACTCCCGAGTCTTGCCTACAACCTCTGCTGCTTCAGCATTGGTCCAGTGCTTGTGTCCCTGCATGGTCTTGAAATGGAACTTTATCCAAAAGCGCTCGTTCTGTGCGTTGATTAAGCTGTAGGTGTGACTGCCATATCCATTGATATGACGCACACCTATCGGCAGACCGCGATCTGACATCAGGATGGTCACTTGATGAAGGGATTCCGGAGACATGGACCAGAAGTCCCACATCGCGGTTGCAGAGCGCAGGTTGGTCTTCGGATGCCGCTTCTGCGTATGGATAAAATCCGGGAACTTGTATGGATCGCGGACGAAAAAGACGGGTGTGTTGTTGCCCACCAGGTCCCAGTTCCCCTCTTCGGTGTAAAATTTCAATGCGAAACCGCGCACGTCGCGTTCCGCGTCGGCAGCACCAAGCTCGCCTGCCACCGTTGAAAAGCGTGCTATCATCTCGGTCTTCTTGCCGACCTCTGAAAATATTTTGGCCTTGGTGTATTTCGTGATATCATGAGTGATGGTTAAGGTGCCATGGGCGCCCCAGCCTTTTGCGTGGACAACACGCTCGGGAATCCGTTCACGGTTCTGGTGGGCCAGTTTCTCGATCAACTGGTAGTCCTGCATCAGCAGCGGGCCGCGCGGACCTGCTGTGAGCGCATTTTGGTTGTCAGCAATAGGGGCTCCTGCCGATGTTGTTAATTTCTTTGAATCACTCATAATGACCTCCTTATTTATGGTTTATCAAAAAAATTTCTTATGAAAAAAGCTGCCATTAAATGATTGTTACGTTCAGATTGAATTTTATCATTGAATGACATTTTTTATCAAATTAAATCGAAATCAGCTGCCTTATTTTTTGTACATACAATCATGACAGATACCAAAAAATTCAGTCTATGTGTCAGTAATTTTACCTGGTTTCATCTAAGACTTCGGAAGTCATGTCTTTTAGGGTGACAAGGTCTACGATAACCTTTTTACATTGGACACAAACGATCTGCGGATGAGGAAGAAGGTCTGATCCGAAACACCATGCTTCCTGCACAGCTCGTCGATAGTGCTTGTCTTGCACTCCGCCTCTTTCAAAATACCGATAATCTTCTCCTGACTGAAACGCTCGCCCTTCATCAGAATCCTCCTTTTCATTTTTTGAGGGTTCTAACATATCTGGTGGTCCAGTTTTCGGGGAGCAGGGCAGTTTTATTCTCTCAGTTAAATTTAAGATATCATATATTCAAGGCAGATAAATGTTACGTATAGCTTTTATTAATCAAATGCGAGCCTATCATCCAAAATAGTTACGATTAGGATTTGTAATAAAAACCCAAAACAGTTATTATCAAATTCAAGGTTATGACAAAATTTCTAATAAGGAATGAAACGTTTATCAAGGTTTTCCGGCGAACGGCTTTTAAAATACAGTGAGCATTTAATAATCCATTGTGAATCTATCCGGGATTAACCAACTGATTTCATGCCATATGGGATGGTTTTTCGAGAAAGGAGCAATAAATGGAGAATACGTTATCCAAACAGACGATTCTCATTGTTGATGATGCCCCTGAGAATATTAATATGCTTCATGGGATCTTAGGTAGTGACTTTAGGGTCAAATTCGCCCTTAATGGTGAAAAGGCCCTTGAGATCGCCTTTAAAAACCCTCCGGATCTAATTCTCCTGGACATCATGATGCCCGGTATGGACGGTTATGAGGTGTGCAGACGGTTGAAATCAGCAGATGCGACAAAGAAAATTCCCATTATTTTTGTAACAGCTAAAGCGGAATCAAAAGATGAGAAAAGGGGGTTTCAACTCGGGGCTGTCGCTTATATTAAAAAGCCGTTCAAGGATACCATCGTTCGCGAACTGGTAAAGGCCCATCTTTAAGAAAAAGCTCAGGAACGAACAACCCAACTCAATAAGGCTTTTTAGACCGTTAAGGGCCTTTTTGGATAAAATCCACAGGCTTTCCAGGGTGGCTCTTGCACATAAGGCAGAGCAATGCGTTCAATAAATCAATCAACCGTCTTTCCAGTCAGAATATCATACGAAACCCGGACTTCATACACTTGCAATAATTGTGATGATTCTAGCAAGCAGTCGGAATTTTTTAGGGCCAGTGATCAACTACAATATATGAGATTTCCCTCCCTTCTTTCCCGTTCCAAAATCATCGATTTTGATGTAATTCTAAGAGTCGATTATTCTTGACATAAATTACACTTTTTCATCTAATTATTAACGGCATTTTAAAAAGGTTTGAGATGTCAAATATGTTCTTGATTTGGTGTTTGTTTATTTTTCTCTTTGGAGGATGGGCTCATTTGGTAATACCTCATTGGTAATGGCAGATTTTCGACCGGGCTCGTGTCGAGTGGAGACGAGTTCTATTCGTTGCGGACCCTAAAATTCATGGAGGTGTAATATGCCTGATTATGAATTCATATGCGAAAAATGTGAAAAACCGTTCACTATTTCTCAAAAGATAATCGAGTATGAAAAGAAAGACGTCCGGTGTCCAGAATGTAAAAGCAATAATATAAAGCAGCAGATTACTTCATTTCAGACAATAACGTCTAAGAAGAGTTAGTTTTTAATATGAATCAAAGAAAAGGGATCAAGCCCTCCTTTGACTCTTGCTGATATTATTTGTTAATTTATCACAAAATTAATTTTATTGAGACTTGTGTAAAAAAAAGGGAACCCCCTTAAACGAACAGATAACTTGACATGGTATTTGCAATTAAAGATTCGTGTGAACATTGTCGATAAGTTGATAAACATTTATGAATATGCCCAGCCTGATAGGTCGGATCAATGAACAGGAAGCGGATTCAAGTTTTGATAATAAAGTTGAGAGGTTTGTTAACCTAGTCAACAATGTCCCTTATTCTTCATACAATCATTAACCAGGAGACAAAAAAATGATCAAAAAATGGAATTTAAAATTAACGGTTTGTGTTCTCATGATAGTTTTGGCAATTACACCTGCGATTGTTTTGGCTCAGGGTGATGGAAAAGGTGTCAAGGGCGGACAGCGAGCAGGGCAAGGTGCTGCTGGTGCTGCTGGCGCAGCTGGAAAAGGCGCGGCTGGTGGCCTGAATGCAGCAGGAATTGCCGGTATTGCAGGTGTTTCTGTTGCTACAATAGTGGTGTTAGCTGAGGCTACAGATACCGATACAACATCTGAACATCCATAAATAAATAATATTCTTTTTAGACCAAATAAAACAGCCGGGGCGCGGATCTCCGGCTTTTTTTATTGCAACCTGTTTAAGATTGACCAGTCTAAACTCAATTTGGTATGGTTATGATTACAACATGAAGTCTTCAATAATTGTGATAATTTACAAAGTCACATATATGGCAAGTCACACATATGGCAAGGAACCTTCAGTCATTGATGCGCTCAGATACACCCTTATCTTCTAATAGCAACCTGGATTTATACTATAATAATGAAAACTCCTCGCTGATTATGGTATAATCCATACCCATAAAAAAACTCATCCATACATAACAAAATCCTGGGAGACAACCCTTATAGTACTGAAAAAGGCTCATAAATTGCTATGAAAATACAATACCATATGGTATTTTTCGGGTTATGGACAATCGGAGGATTTTCTAATGGCTAAAAAACCAACCTATGAAGAACTGGAACAAAAGGTTAAGAAATTAGAGAAAGAAGTTGAGGAACGTAACCGGTCAGAAGAGTTTCTAATTTATTTTAGAAGTGCAGTAGAAAGTTCTTCTGATGCAATTGGAATGTCAAGTCCTGAAGGCAAGCATTGGTATCAAAATAAGGTTTTTAATGATTTATTTGGGGATATCGGAACTGATCCTCCAGCAAGTATCTATGTTGATGAAAAAGTGGGACGCGAAGTTTTTAAGACTATTATGGCAGGAGATCAGTGGGCAGGTGAAGTTGAGATGTATGGAAAAGATAAAAAGGTATTAAACATCTTTTTGCGTGCCTACTCTATTAAAGATGATGGCAAGGTTATAGGTCTTGTTGGTGTACATACAGACATAACAGAGCGCAAACATGTTCAGCAGGCGCTTATAGGTTCCGAAGAAAAATGGCGGAATATTTTAGTCAATACACCTCAAATTGGCATTGCGCTTGACCCGCAGGCCAGGATTGTCTTCGCCAACAACCACTTTTTGAAACTGACCGGATGGGAGGAACATGAGGTCATGGATCAGGATTGGTTTGATATGTTCATTCCTGTTAATACCAGGGAGGAAATCCGGGAGGTCTTCAGTACCACCATGAGCCAAAAAGATCCTCTTGGCTTCTCCACTTACGAAAATGAGATTATTTCAAAGACCGGCGAGTTGCTGAACATTGCGTGGTCCAACGTACTTACAAAAGATGCCCGGGGAAATGTAGTGGACGTAACCTGCCTGGGCATAGACCTGACAGAGAGCAAAAAGGCAGAGGGGGCGCTGCGGGAGAGTGAAAAATACTACCGTGCTATTTTCGATCAGGCCGGATTCGGCATTGTTCTGATAGATGCAGAGACTGGAAAGAGGATAGATTTCAATACAAAAGCGCATGAGTCTCATGGGTATACCCGTGATGAATATATGACTCTCACTTCATCAGATATTGACGTTGTTGATAGTAGCGAAGATGCCCTGGAGCGCGCAAAGAGAATTATAGAGAAAGGATCAGAAATATTTGAAACAAAACATAGGACAAAGAGCGGCAAAATCATTGACATTTTAACGAGCTCCGTTGCTGTTAAGCTTAATGGCAGATATTACCTGCTGAACTTAGACTATGACAACACCGCGCGCAAGAAGGCTGAGGAGGCGCGGCGGGAGAGTGAGGAATTTCTTGGAACAATGGTCGAAAATATCCCTGACATGATTTTTGTAAAAGATGCAAAAGAATTACGATTTGTACGTTTTAATAAAGCTGGCGAAGAACTTTTAGGGTATTCCAGAGAAGAGCTTATGGGGAAAAACGACTACGACTTTTTTCCCAAAGAAGAGGCAGATTTTTTCACAGAAAAAGATAGAGAGGTCTTAAGCAGTGGAGAACACCTTGATATTCCTGAAGAGCCGATACAAACCAAAGATAAGGGTGAAAGAATACTTCATACCAAGAAAATTCCTATTATTGATGAAGAAGGAAAGCCACAGTATCTCCTGGGCATTTCAGAAGACATCACAGAGTACAAGCAGGCTGAGGAGGCTCTTAAAGAGAGTGAGAAAAAATATCGGATGTTATTTGAACATGCGGGTTTCGCTATAACTCTCTCGGATGCCGAGACCATAAAACTTGAAGAATTCAATCGGGCGGCACATGAAAGATTAGGATATACTTTTGAGGAATTCAGAAACCTCGGCGGATCAATTGATGAGGTCAAGTCTATAGATGAAATGATTGAACACCATAAAAAAATTGTTGAGAAAGGCTCTGATATATTTGAAGCGAGACATAAGACAAAGAGCGGAGACATCAGGAATGTGTTAATAAGTTCAGTACCAATAGAAATTGGTGGAAGATGGTTTATTCACAACATAAGTGCAGATATCACCGATCGAAAGAGGCTTGAATCCCAACTCCAACAAGCCCAAAAGATGGAAGCCATCGGCACACTTGCGGGTGGTATCGCCCATGATTTTAATAACATCCTTTTTCCGATAATCGGCTACACAGAGATGACGATGGAAGATGTGCCTGAAGACAGCATAGCGCGGAAAAATCTAAATGAGGTTCTAACAAGTGCGTTGCGCGCCAAAGATCTGGTTCAGCAGATTCTCACCTTCAGCCGGAAACAGGAACAGGAGTTGAAACCAATAAAGGTTCAAATGGTTGTAAATGAAGCATTAAAACTTATCAGGTCTTCCCTGCCCACTACCATTGAAATCAGTCAAAAGATAGAAAAGGATTGCGGTTTGGTCATGGCAGATTTTACTCAGATACATCAAATAGTAATGAATCTATGCACCAACGCCTATCATGCCATGGAGGAAACAGGGGGCAGGCTTGAGGTGAACCTGAACGAAGTTGAATTAACGGTTGATTATTTGACCGGTCTGAATATGGAGCCGGGGACGTATCTCTGCTTGAAAGTAGGCGATACCGGACATGGAATGGAACAATCTGTTAAGGATCGCATTTTTGAACCATATTTTTCCACCAGTGAAATAGGCAAGGGCACTGGTTTGGGCCTTGCTGTTGTGCATGGCATTGTCAAAAGCTATGGTGGGGATATTCGGGTATATAGTGAACCGGGCAAAGGAACAGTTTTCCATGTTTATCT